>SXSX01000229.1 GCA_005793295.1 Burkholderiales bacterium
GCGGCCATGAACCCCTGCCCCTGCGGTTACCTCGGTGCGAGTAAGGCAGCACGGTCCTGCCGATGTACACCCGACCAAGTGAGCCGTTACCAAGGCAAACTCAGCGGGCCTTTGATGGACCGCATTGACTTGCATGTAGAAGTGCCAGCGCTGCCAGCCCAAGAGTTGCTTGGAACAAAGCCCGGCGAACCCACGCAAGCAATTCGAGAACGTTGCGCCCAAGCGCGAGATCATGCGCTTGCCCGTCAGAACCAAACCAATCATTCGCTGCAAGGTGCAGACATCGACCGCCACGCGCAGATTGAACCCGCAGCAGCCACGTTTTTAAAAAATGCAGCCGCCCAACTTGGTTGGTCTGCGCGAGGAACCCACCGCACCCTCAAAATTGCCCGCACCATTGCCGACCTGGCCGGCTCGCCCACCACGGCACTTGCCCATGTTGCTGAAGCGATGCAGTACCGCCGCACCGCCAAGGACGCATAGCAAACGGCCCGACAATAGGACATCTTGAATTACATCTCTATCCTCCACGACGTTTTTGGCTATGAACAATTCCGCGGTCCCCAGCAAGCCATCGTAGAACACGTAGGCGCAGGGGGCGACGCCTTGGTGCTGATGCCAACGGGCGGCGGAAAGTCACTGTGCTATCAAATCCCAGCCATCGCCCGCCAGCGCGCAGGTTTAGGAATCACCGTCGTGATTTCACCACTGATTGCTTTGATGCACGACCAAGTCGGCGCTTTACATGAAGCCGGTGTGAGCGCCGCGTTTTTGAACTCCACGCTCAGCGGCGAAGAGGCATACCAAGTTGAGCAGTCTTTGCTGCGCGGGGACATTACACTTTTATACGCAGCCCCCGAGCGCATCACCACGCCGCGCTTTTTAGCGCAACTGAATTCGCTTTTTGAGCGCGGACAATTGAGCCTGTTTGCCATTGATGAGGCCCACTGCGTCAGCCAATGGGGCCACGATTTCCGACCCGAGTACCGCGCCTTAAGCGTTTTACACGAGCGGTTTCCGGGTGTGCCGCGCATGGCGCTCACGGCTACGGCCGATGACCTGACCCGGACCGATATTTTGGAGCGCTTGCAACTCCAAGACGCGCGGGCGTTTATCAGCAGTTTTGACCGTCCCAACATTCGTTACACGATTGTCGAAAAGCGCGACAGCACCACTCAGCTGCTGCGTTTTATCGAGCGCGAACATGCTGGCGAGGCGGGCATTGTGTACTGCCAATCACGTAAGAAAGTAGAAGATATTGCCCAAACCTTGGTTGATTCAGGCGTCAACGCGCTGCCCTACCACGCAGGCCTTGATGGCCGCGTTCGCCAATCCAACCAAGACCGTTTTTTACGCGAAGAAGGCGTTGTGATGGTGGCGACGATTGCGTTTGGCATGGGCATTGACAAGCCCGATGTGCGTTTTGTTGCGCACCTAGACATGCCTAAGAATATTGAAGGCTACTACCAAGAAACGGGACGCGCAGGGCGCGACGGACTGCCTGCGAATGCATGGATGTGCTACGGCCTACAAGACGTGGTGAACCAACGCCGTATGATTGACGAGAGTCCGGCCGAAGAAGCTTTTAAACAGGTGATGCGCGGCAAACTCGAAGCGTTGCTAGGTTTGGCAGAGGCCACCGACTGCCGACGTACCCGGTTATTGGCCTACTTTGGGGAACCGAGCCAGCCTTGCGGCAACTGCGACAACTGCCTGCATCCCCCAGCGGTGTGGGACGGCAGCGCGGCTGCCCAAATGTTGCTGTCGACCGTTTACAGAATCCACAAGCTCAGCGGCATCAGTTTTGGGGCCGGGCAACTGATGGACATTGTTCGTGGCAAAAAAACCGACAAGGTCGCACAACACGGGCATGACACCTTGAGCACCTTTGGCGTGGGTGCCGATTTAAGTGAGAACCAACTGCGCGGCGTATTGCGTCAACTCTTGGCGATGGGTGCGGTGATGGTTGATGTTCAGGCGTTCAACACCTTGGTTTTGACAGACAAGTCCCGCGCGGTATTGAAAGGCGAGGTTGCGGTGCGCCTGCGTGAGTCTGTCTCATTGCCGGCGCCTCGCAAGGGCAAAGTACCTTTAAGCACTATGCCCAAAGCCCCAATCGACCTCGACGCCTTGGCTTTGTTGCGGTATGCCGATCTCAAAGCGTGGCGGGCGGAGATTGCACGAGAACACAACTTGCCGGCCTACGTTATTTTTCATGACGCGACCCTCGCAGCCATTGCCGAACGAGCGCCCCAAACCCTTCAAGACCTGCAAGGCATCAGCGGCATGGGAGTGAAAAAACTGGAAGCCTACGCCCAAGAGGTGCTGCGCGTCGTTGCTGTGTCGTAAAAAAACCCTTGGTTGGTATTCCAAGGGTTTTCGGTGATCGCGGCGATCAATTCAATGCAGCTTGAAACTGCTTTCATACGCCATGGCCGCACCACTCAAGGTGTTTTGCAAGCGGGCGATAGCGCGGTTGTGGCTGGCGCCGCAGGTTGCGTCGCCAGCAAACTGGCGGTGGTGTTGCATGAGTTTTTGTAATTTGGTCCGGCACACATCGAGCGCACCGGCGAAATTGAGGGCAATGTATGCGGAATGATCGGCACGAGTTTGGCGGTATTCGTCAGACCAATAACTGAACAATTGCCACTTGTAGGTCCCTTTTTCAGGCATCTGAATTGGTGTTTTCGTCATATTTACGTTGGATTCCATCAATTTCATGGATCTTTCACGCCTTAGAACCACCATTGGTTGACACGTTTTGGGAACTTTTTCAATAAAATTCCCAACATCTTTGGGCCCGCCCGACTCAAGGACTTTTCCCTGTGTCGCTAAAATGGTCTACTTTCCCACATTTCTCTTTAGTAGAAAGCACTCCATGTCCGCACCTCACGCACACGACAACGACACCCAGACCACCGACGTAGTTGAAGAAATCGTCCCCATGATGCCAATTGTTTTGCCTGTTGTGGGCGCAGTCTTGATGTTCTTGCTGGCCTTTATTGCTGTGTCAATGGCCTAAGGCCATGCGCTTAGGCTCTGTAATGGACTGCTTTCGCTTACGCGTTTTGTTTGTTGCCGCTTGGAGCCTCTGTTGCGCTTTTACCTTCTCTGTACAAGCGGCTACAACAACTCCAACAGATGCCGATTCCAGCGCTTGCCCGGCTTTACTGCAAAAAACCTTCAACCGCCTGCAAGACGACGCGCCCCAAAACCTCTGCCAATACAGTGGCAAGGTGATTTTGGTTGTCAATACGGCCAGCCAATGCGGCTTTGCTCCGCAGTACGAAGGCTTAGAAAAACTCTACGCCACTTACGGCTCCAAAGGCTTGGTTGTTTTGGGCTTCCCAACCAACGACTTCGGCCAGCAAGAGCCCGGAAAGGGCAAAGAGATTGCTGATTTTTGCTTTAACACCTACGGCGTGAAGTTTCCGATGTTCGAGAAATCGACCGTAATGGGTAAATTGGCCAACCCTTTGTTTACCGAACTAACCAAAGCCAGCGGCACCCCGCCGCGCTGGAATTTTTACAAGTACTTGATCGGCCGCGATGGCAAGGTCATCGACAGTTACACCAGCTTCACCACCCCCGAGAACGGCAAACTGGTCACTGAGTTAAAGAAAGCCTTAGCGCAGCGCTAGGCCCTAGGCAAGGGCTTAAGCCTTTGCCCGGGTCATCCCAAAGATCCCGGTGGCATTGCCCGCATCAAAAGCCAAGTCTAAGGAGCTCTGATCCGCTTGCAATACGTCGCGGCTGATCAACTCAAAAAACGATCCCGGTACGCTTCGCATAACAACGCCGTCGGCTGAAGTCATCTCGCGCTCGACTCTTTCGGCTACAAACGCGGTCTGGCGCACCCGCGCGCTTGACGAAACTTCCACTTTGTCTTTGATCGGCCGTCCGAGCTGGCGCTGTTGTTGGGCTGCGGCTTGAACATCTTGAACCCGGTCTGTCGCATGGTTAAACGCATTTCCCTCAGTCGCAATCCACGCCATTTCTGCCGACTCAGCCAGCAACAGTTCGTAATCGCTGAGCGCCACATTGACGTGTTGCCTGTCAAAGCAGGCCACCCACTTTGGCAGCGCCTTGAGGGCGTGCTGCATTGGCAGAGCACCAGTTTGATCTAACTGCATTAAAGTGGTCATGGCTTCTTGATTCAGAGGATTTTTGGAACTCGCCAACACCCGAGTGACTCCGTCTTGGAAGGCTAAAGAAAACTGTTCTGGATGAAGTTCTGAAACAAAGAACTGCGCAATATCTTGAGGAAAGTCTTGATGGCAATAAGCCCGACCGGTCATTTTGATTTTGGGCAAAGGGTAGGTCGCAGCCAGCGTAAACCCCAGCGGCCCAAGAATACGAATAATCGCCTGTTCGCCTTGCGGTAAGTCACCACAGGGCCAACGCACCGTTCGCACTGCGCCATGGTCAAACACGATTTTTCGGTGGTTTTGCGTAACCTCGCCCTCCACGTAATCCTTGCCAACCGGAACGCGCTCCAGCAAGCCATGAAACAAAACCATGTTCAGAGCCTGCGCCAGCTCCGCTCGGCTGATGTCGCCCCTGCTGGCCTGGTTCAAAGCAGGATGAATGTCCATCTGCGAGAAAAGTGTGTTTGTGGCGTGCTGACCCAAGCAGGCTCTGACTAAGGCAAAGATTGATGTCATGGAGGTCTCTTTTTTTCGAGTCTATCAAGCCCTTAAGCCGTCCAGATATAGTCAACTCATAACCCCATGCGAGTTTTGCATATCTATTGGCTGTAATCGCTTTGTAACATCTGAACCAGTTCCTAAAATCAAGCCCCCGCAAGAGGGCCAAAAGCTGTCTTTTCCCTTACGGCACTGGCTTTGGAATCTTTTTTTCACAACCCATCGTGGGTCTTGGTGGCTTGCGAAAAGACGATTTTTAAACTTAGGAGTTAGCGATGAATGCACCCACCATGCCAGGTCTTAGCCTGAATGCGCCCAGCTATGTCAAACACGCCCGCCTGATCGCTTGGGTGGCTGATATGGCGGCCTTGTGCAAACCTGCCGCCATTCACTGGTGCGATGGTTCCGAGGAAGAGTACCAACGCCTGTGCCAACAATTGGTGGATGCGGGAACTTTCAAAAAACTCAACCCAGCCAAACGGCCCAATAGCTTTCTCGCCTGCTCTGACCCCACGGACGTTGCCCGCGTAGAAGACCGCACTTATATCTGCAGCGAGCGCAAAGAAAACGCCGGCCCCACCAACAACTGGATGGCGCCCCAAGACATGCGGGCTACTCTTAACCCCTTGTTTGATGGCTGCATGAAAGGGCGCACCATGTACGTGGTGCCTTTCTCCATGGGGCCCTTGGGCTCCCACATCGCCCACATTGGGATTGAGTTAAGTGATAGCGCGTATGTCGCTGTCAACCAACGCATCATGACGCGCATGGGCAAAGCGGTGTATGACGTGCTCGGAGCCGACGGGGCTTTTGTACCTTGTATGCACACAGTGGGCGCTCCATTGGCCGCCGGCCAAGCCGATGTGAAATGGCCTTGCAACAAAACCAAATACATCGTGCATTTTCCCGAAACCCGCGAAATTTGGTCTTACGGCTCAGGCTATGGCGGCAATGCGTTGCTCGGAAAAAAATGCTTTGCCTTGCGCATTGCCTCAACTATGGGCCGCGACCAAGGCTGGCTTGCGGAGCACATGTTGATCTTGGGCGTGAGCAGCCCCGAAGGCAAAAAATACCACGTGGCCGCTGCCTTCCCCAGCGCTTGCGGCAAAACCAACTTTTCCATGTTGGTTCCACCCGAAGGCTTTGAAGGATGGAAAGTCACCACGATTGGCGACGACATCGCTTGGATCAAGCCACACGCGGATGGGAAAATGTACGCGATCAACCCCGAAGCGGGTTATTTTGGTGTAGCTCCAGGGACGAATTACCACACCAATCCCAATTGCATGGCCAGCCTCAATAAGAATGTGATCTTTACCAACGTAGCGCTGACCGATGATGGCGACGTGTGGTGGGAAGGCATGGAAAAAGACAGTGGGGCTTTACCCGCCCATTTGATCGACTGGCAAGGCAAAGACTGGACGCCTGCCATCGCCAAAGAAACGGGCGCCAAAGCCGCCCACCCCAATTCTCGTTTTACGGTCGCAGCAGGCAACAACCCTGCGCTTGACAGCGCGTGGGACGATGCCAACGGCGTGCCCATTGATGCGTTTATTTTTGGAGGCCGCCGCTCAACCACCGTACCTTTAGTGACCGAGGCCCGCAACTGGGTTGAAGGTGTATATATGGCAGCCACCATGGGCTCTGAGACCACCGCCGCTGCGGCGGGCCAACAAGGCGTAGTGCGCCGCGACCCGTTTGCGATGCTGCCTTTTACGGGCTACAACGTAAGCGATTACTTTCAGCACTGGTTAGATATGGGCGACAAACTCACCCAGTCTGGTGCGAAGTTGCCAGCTATTTACTGCGTCAATTGGTTTCGCAAAGGCGAAGACGGCAAATTTGTTTGGCCGGGCTACGGCGAAAACATGCGCGTCTTGAAGTGGATGATTGACCGCCTTGAAGGCAAAGCGCAAGGCGTTGACAACGGCTTTGGCGTGAGCCCCACCTACGCGGAGATAACTTGGAAAGGTTTGGCGTTTTCGCCCGCCGAGTTTGCAACTGTGACCAGCTTAAACAAGGCCGACTGGAAACAAGAAATTGCGCTGCACACCGAGTTGTTTAGCCAACTGGCGTACCACTTGCCTGCAGCCTTGGAAAAGACCAAGGCGCAGTTCGAACAACGCCTGGCAGCTTAAGAAGCGCGCGCCACAGCGGCGCGTAGCTCTTCCATGACGCGGGGGTCACGGTTAGCAAACGCCCACATTTGCTCTTCGCGGCGAATTTGTGCAGCCTCTTTCATTTGGCGATCCACGCTGGCAGCCAAGGCCATGGTGATTTTGCGCAATGGGCGGGCAAAGAAAGCCAACCCAGCAAACACCACGCTCCACAAAGCGACCCATCCTAAGAGCAAATGGCCATCGGCCCAGTTGTCGATCACTTGATCGGCCACCACCAACATCGCAGCCATCACACCGGCGAGCATGAGCCCGGCCAAAGTACGTGTGGCTTCCGATTTTGGAGCCACTACGGAAGCTCCATTGAAAGACGAAGCGCCAGCAAATTCAGTAAAAGTAAAGCGAGACATAGAAGACTCCTTGATAAACATATGCGTGATCTTAGGGTTTACACTAGTGTTAGTCCACTTTAGTTTGATGATTAATACTATTCACCAAATCTATATATTGAAATGCTCCCACTCAACATCCGCACCTTTGACCTGAATTTGCTGAAAGTCTTTGATGTCGTTATGGCCGAAGGCAGCCTCACCAAAGCGGCCAACGTTCTCGCCTTAACGCAGCCCGCTGTCAGTAATGCGTTGCGCCGTTTGCGGGTGGCGCTCGATGATGAGTTGTTGGTTCGCCAAGGGCGCGGCTTGCAACCGACCGCACGGGCTTTGGCCTTGTGGCCCAGTGTTCGCGATACTCTGCTGCACTTAGAGTCCACCCTTGCGCCTCAAAAATTTTCTCCCGCTACAACGACCAACACTTTCGTGCTGACCTTGGCAGATGCCACCGCCGCCGAACTGATGGTGGGTCTCATCAACACCGTAACCCACCAAGCGCCTGGCGTTTCATTGCGCGTGGTTCCGCTGACCACGCGCGATCCTAGGCGCATGCTGGAAGAGGGACAAGCCGATTTAGCGATTGGGCACTTTCCTGGCGTTTTGTCTGAGCTTTCGGCGCAGACCCAGGCGGGCGGCTCACCGCGGTTTTTCCACCAACGTCTTTTTGCCAGTGACTATGTTTGCGTGATGCGCAAAGACCATCCCTTAGCGTCTCAAGCGCTGACCTTGGATAGTTATTGCCAAGCCCAGCACATGCTGGTGAGTTTTTCCGGTCGAGCCTTCGGGCTGATAGATGAAGCCCTTGCCAGCCTCAATAAAACCCGGCGCGTGGTGTTGACGGTGAATCAATTTTTTACCACCGGAAAGGTGGTTGCCAATTCTGATTTGTTGGCCGTTTTGCCGCGGCATTTTTTAAACGTCACCGGCTTTGAATCGCAACTTGCCGTGCGTGAATTGCCCTTTGAGATTGCGCCCATTCACGTCGACGCGCTCTGGCACAGTCGCCACAACCAAGACAACGCCCACACGTGGTTTCGCGACCAAATTCAAGCCGTCGCAACGCGGGCCTTCCCATCCCAAAATAGCCACTCCGCTGTATGAAGTTGCAACTCTTTTCCGATCTCCACTTGGAGTCTCAGCCGCAGTTTTTTTCCTCGCCGCAAGCGCGGTGCGCTCCCGACGCAGACCTGTTGGTCTTGGCAGGAGACATCGGCTCTTACCAAAACGGCTCCTTACTCCAAGACGCTGATTTTGGCTTGGCCGCCTTTTCTCCTTTGCAGGGCTGGCCCACGCCGGTGTTGTACCTGCCTGGAAACCACGAATACGACGGCATGGACTTTGACCACGCCCACGCCAGACTGCGCAAGACCTGCGAGCGCTTAGGCATGGTGTGGCTAGAGCGCGAAGTGTGGCTTGCGCCCTGGACTGACAAAGTGGGTAAACCCGTGCGGTTTATTGGCACTACGCTGTGGACCGACTTTGATGCCTTGTGCCCCGACACACCGCATTCGCCTTCGCAACTGACGCAGCAACTCAAAGCCCGTGACAAGGCCTTTCGGGCAGCAAATTTTTACCTCAAAAAAACCAACACCACCAGACACGGCTTGCCTTTTTTAGCCGAAGCCGTGCGCGAACACGCGCTGCAATGCCAAGCCTGGCTACGTGATGCATTAGCCCAACCTTTTGTAGGTACGACGGTGGTAGTCACCCACTTTGCACCTAGCTTGCGAAGTGCAGATCCGCGCTACGGCTTGGTGCCGGGAACTGCTGGCTTTTGTAATGCGCTCGATGATTTGCTGCCCCAAGCGCAGTGGTGGTTGCATGGGCATTTGCATACCCCGCAAGACTATGTGCACCAGGGTTGCCGTGTGGTCGCCAACCCCTTGGGGTATGCGCGAAAAGACGAACAGGCGCTTTTTCGGGCAGGCTCAACGATTGAAGTCTGAGGCTGCCGCTGGTCCCACTACCGCGCGGCGAGCCCTTCAAAACAACTGCACATGACCAGATCAATGATTTGTGCGTCCTCGTGCTGACCGCCTATTTTTAAGAACTCCAACACCGGATCGCAAGCGCGGGCGTACAAGGTGTAAAGCACCGCGATGGCCGGTAGCGCGGGGTTGATCTGCCCTTGCGCTTGGGCAGCTTCAATCCACGCGCCCAAGCGGTCACTCACATCGATCAGCCCATCCATATACGCTTTGTCAGCCATCAACTTGGCGCGCAAGGTAGAGTTTTGGCTCGGCAAGTTAGGCATCTCGCCTTTGAGCTTGAGCTCCATGGTCCAGCGCGCCACGGTGCGCAGTTGGTCCATCGCCGACTGCGCGGGAAGCGCTCCAATAAAGTCCTGTGCCCGGCGCATGATCTGCACCATCGCGGCGGCGGCGAGGTCTTCTTTGCTGGGGAAGTGTTTGTACAAACTGGCTTTGGCAATGCCCACACTGGCGGCCACTTCATCCACCGTCATCGCCTCAAACCCTTTTTCAGCCAGCAAGCGACTGGCCGTTTGGATAATCGCATCCTCGCGGACCTGCAACATCTGGGCTTTAAAAGACACTTTGGGTTGCGGTGTAGAAGTCATGTCTGAATTCTAGCCCGTTGCTTTTTAAAGTGTTGTTCTTGATTTTTTTATGACTCTGTAGTATTTTTTGCGAGCGATTGTTCTGCCGCGCCAACCAATGCTGCGGTCAGCCGGTCAATCACTTGCGAATCGAGGTTCCAACAGTGCCAGTAAAGATCGACCGGCAAAGAATGCGCTGGCGCCAAGTTCACCAAGACACCCGCTTCCAAATACGTTTGAACACGCAAGCGGGGTAACACAACCGCACCCCAGCCTGACAGCGCAGCCCGCAATTGCCCGTCCGCGCTAGGAACAAAACGCTGGTTCAATGCCACACGCCGCAGCCCCAAAGCCCGTCCTACAAACTCAGCGGGCACATCGTCTTTGCGGTTGAAGGCCACAAAAGCAAGATCACGGAAATTGTGAGGCGTGAGGCCTTCTGGGCAATGCGCTTGGGCGTAACTGCTGCTGGCAACGGCCACGTAATGCATCGCACCCAAGGGCACCACTTTACAGCCCCGCAAGGCCTGTTTAAGCGTTGTCACACAACCCAAGACCATGCCTTCACGCAGCCAGTCGTGCGTAAAGTCTTGGTCGTCGGTGATGATTTCCAAAGGCAAACCTGCGTGGATCAACGAATCCAACGCACCCAAGGCCCAGGTGGCAATGCTGTCGGCGTTAATGGCGATGGAAACTCGGTCTTCCTGTTTGCTCGCGCCAGGGGCCAGGTCTTGTAAATCGGTTTCCAAATCGGCCCGCAACAAGCGCATTTGCATCGCGTGCTTAATCAGCAAGCGCCCGGCGCTGGTGGGTTTGACGGGTCGACTGCGCACCAAAAGCACCGTTCCCACCTGGGCTTCTAATGCGCGAAGGCGTTGCGACACCGCCGACTGGGTAATCGACAATCGTACCGCCGCGCGTTCAAACCCGCCTTGCTCCACAATGGCTGCAAGGCACTCTAAGGCGTCAGAATCATAATTTCGCATAGGCCTAGTATTAACCAAACTAATGTTTTCGCAAACAAGGTGATTTTGCTATTACAAATACGCCCTATCCGTCACACTGCAATCTATGAAAATTATTGTTTTGGGCGCCGGCATCATTGGTATCAGTACCGCGTGGCATTTGGCTGAGCGTGGGCATACGGTCACCGTGATGGATCGCCAAAGTGACGCCGCCATGGAGACCAGTTTTGCCAACGCGGGGCAAATCTCAGTGAGCTACTGCGAACCCTGGGCCAACCGGGAAGCGCCTTTGAAGGCTTTGAAGTGGATGTTCAGCAAAGAAGCGCCTTTGTTGTTTCGCCCCCAAAATCCCTTGGGCGAAGGCTGGCGTCAGTACCGATGGGGTTTGCAGTTTTTAGCCAACTGCAACGACCGCGCCTTTGAGCGCAATGTCCAACAACTGGTCACGCTTGGCGCCTACAGCCACCTCGCGCTCAAGGAAATCATTGCAGCCACAGGGATTAGCTACCAACGTTTAGAGCGTGGCATTGCTCATTACTACAGCGACCAAGCTTCTTTTGATTCCGCCGCCCAAGCCGCTGCATTGATGGGCAAATACGGCGTGGACCGCAAAGTCATCAGCCGCGAGGCGCTTTTGAAAATCGAACCCTCCCTCAAAAGTTTTGCCCACAAGATCGTAGGCGGAACATTCACGGCCAGCGACGAGTCTGGCGATGCCATGGTGTTCACCCAAGCTTTGGCAGAGCGCTGCCTTGATCGCGGCGTAGAGTTTTTATACAACCACGCCATCGAAAGCATTCAACTCAATCGCGAAGGTCAGCCTATTGTCAAAGTACAAGGCCAAAATCAACCGTACACTGCCGACCATGTGGTGGTAGCCTGCGGCTCTTACAGTGCGCCCTTACTGCGATCCGTCGGAGTCGATCTGCCCATTTACCCGGGCAAAGGGTATAGCGCCACGTTTGACATTTTGAAGCCGCAAGATGCGCCCATGGTCTCCACGATTGACGATGCAAAAAAGATCGCTATCACCCGATTAGGCACTCAAATCCGCGTGGCTGGCACCATCGAAGTCGGCGGCTACGACCTCACGCTGGACAGCCCTTTGGCACGCGCCCGTTGCCATATGTTGTCTAAGCGCGTAGAAGAAGTATGGCCAGGAATGTGCGACACCCGCACCGAGGAAGAAGGGGGCAACCCCTGCTACTGGGCGGGCTTGCGCCCCGCCACACCCACCAACATTCCGTTTATCGGTCAAACCAAAGTCAAAGGCCTTTGGGTCAACGCAGGCCACGGCACCTTGGGGTGGACCCATGGTGCAGGCTCAGGCAAAGCCTTGGCCGAACTCATCAGCGGTCAAGCGCCCGCGATGGCATTTAAGTTTTACCAAGGCTAAGGTGGGCTTTTTCTAAACACTCCAAAAATGCCCGCGTCGCGCGAGAGGCCTGCGGCGAGCGGCGGGTGATCGCCAAAAAATCACAGTCGTATTGAAAAAGCTCGGGTTTGACGGCCTGCATTTTTCCAGCAGTCACAAAACTCCGGGCGTAATGGTCCGGCAGAAAGCCCAGATACCGGCCCGACAAAATAAATGTAGCGATCGACTCTTGGTCAAACCCCGTCGCAGCACGGGTCAGGTTTAAACGTTGGCTCACTTGCAGATTAGGCGAGTGGTAGCCCAAGCCTGCAAAATGCTGGGCGCGAACCGCGTCCCAATCCAGAGCGTCATGGTTACCCCCAAAAAACGCATGGCCCTGGCCACAGTACAAGAGCATGCGCTCCCCAAACAGGGGCGAATAGGTCAAGGTATCGGAATTGCGGTGGCCTGGAATAATCCCCAAATGAAACTGGCCGTCAAGAACACCGCGCTCAATCCCGTTGAGGGTTGCAACGTGCAGGTTGAGCCCGACATCGGGAGCGCGTTTGGCAAATAGAGCAATCGCTTGTGGGATTTTGGCCTGCGGGTTGCTGGCTGTTTTATCAAACACGGCCACCTGCAACTGCCCGCCCATACGCTGGTGAATCTCATCCACACTGCTTCTAAACGCATCGGTGGCCGCAAGAAGTTGGGTGGTTTGGGCATAAATCTTTTGGCCTTCCGCCGTTAGCGCAAACCCTGCACGCCCTCTGCGGCACAAAACCAAACCCAAACGGGTTTCCAAATCTTTGATGTGGCGGCTCACCGTGGAAGTGCCAATGTTAAGTTCCAACTCCGCCGCCGCCATGCCGCCACAGTCCACCACCGCTCTGAAAACCCGCAGCAAACGCAAATCCATGTCGCTGAATTGTCCTAATGCAGAGCGAACAGGGGCCGGGGCAGGGTTTAATAGTTTCATAAAGTAGCAACTAAATAGTGATAACTCTCACTTTGCGAGAGTAACAGAAATCACCACAATAGGCGTTTTGTCACTTTCACACGCCCCAAACTGGAGAAACCCATGAAGCTTAACGACAACACCGTACAACAAAATCACGCCGCAGTAACCTCCACCACAACGTTTCCCAACGACGCGGCGTGGATGGAGTCGCACTGGATGCCCTACACCGGCAACCGAGACTTCAAAGCCAATCCGCGCATGATGGTAAGTGCCAAAGGCGCGTATTACACCGACTCCCATGGCCGCAAAATTTTGGATGGCTTGTCGGGATTGTGGTGCAGCGGTTTAGGCCATGGCCGTCCTGAAATTACCGAAGCCGTCAGCCGCCAAATTGGCACCATGGATTACTCACCTGCGTTCCAGTTCGGCCACCCTTTGTCATTTGAGTTGGCCAACAAAATTACTGAACTCACGCCCGCAGGTTTGGACCATGTGTTTTTTACCGGCTCAGGTTCTGATTGCGCTGACACCTCTTTGAAGATGGCTCGCGCTTACTGGCGTGCCAAAGGCATGGGCACCAAAACCCGTTTGATCGGGCGCGAAAAAGGCTATCACGGCGTTAATTTTGCAGGTATTTCTGTGGGGGGCATTGGCGGCAACCGCAAAATGTTTGGTCAAGGCATTGAGGCCGACCATTTGCCCCACACCCAGTTAGCCAGCAACCTGTTTTCGCGCGGAATGCCTCCGAACGGCATTGAACTGGCAGACGAGTTGCTCAAGCTCATTGCGTTGCACGACGCTTCTAACATTGCTGCGGTCATCGTCGAGCCCATGTCGGGCTCGGGCGGTGTCGTGGTGCCACCACCAGGCTATTTGCAACGCCTGCGGGAGATTTGCACTGCCAATAACATTTTGTTGATTTTTGATGAGGTCATTACCGGCTTTGGTCGCATGGGCGCGTATACCGGCTCTGCCTATTTTGGTGTCACACCGGATATCTTGAATTGCGCCAAACAGATCACCAATGGTGCGCAGCCCTTGGGCGCCGTTGTCGTCAAGAAAGAGATGTACGACACGTTTATGGCCGCAGGCGGTCCGGAATATGCGCTCGAACTCGCCCATGGTTACACCTACTCGGCGCACCCCGTTGCTTGCGCGGCCGGTATTGCTGCGTTAGATGTATTGGTAAAAGAAAACATGGTCGAGCGCGTTGCCAATCTTGCGCCCTATTTTGAACAAGCGGTTCACAGTCTGAAGGGTGGGAAAAACATCACCGATATTCGCAACATCGGTTTGGCCGCGGGGTTTACTTTCGCGGCTGTACCCGGCGAGCCATTGAAACGGCCGTACCAGATTGCGATGAAATGCCTAGAGAAAGGCTTTTATGTACGCTACGGCGGTGACACGATCCAACTCGCGCCGCCCTTTATCATTGAAAAATCAGAAATCGACAGCTTGATCAACGCCTTAGGCGAAGCCATCAACGCCACCGAATAGAAACTTTTTTAACTTCACTTTAGCTTTCATGTCTCAACTTCCTCTCATTGGCCACCTGATCGGCGGCAAGCGCACCCAAGGCGGCACCCGCCAAGCCGACGTTTTTAACCCCGCCACTGGCAAGGCAGAAAAACGTTTGCTTTTGGCCGACAAGCTCACTGTAGAACAAGCCATCGCCAACGCCCAAGCGGCATTCCCCGCGTGGCGCAATACGCCTCCGCTCAAACGCGCCCGCGTGATGAGCAAGCTCAAAGAGTTGTTAGAGCAACACGCCGATGAACTCTGTGCACTCGTGACCGCCGAGCACGGCAAAGTATTGGCTGACGCCATGGGCGAATTGCAACGCGGCATCGAAAACGTTGAATACGCCAGCTATGCCCCCGAACTCCTTAAAGGCGAGCACAGCAAAAACGTCGGGCCTGCCATTGATTCTTGGAGTGAGTTTCAGGCCTTGGGCGTCACAGCGGGAATTACGCCTTTTAACTTTCCCATCATGGTGCCTTTGTGGATGTGGCCCATGGCCGTTGCCTGCGGCAACACCTTTATTTTGAAACCCTCAGAGCGCGATCCCAGCAGCTCCTTGCGTGTCGCGGAGTTGGCACTAGAGGCCGGTTTACCACCGGGCGTTTTAAATGTGGTCAACGGCGACAAAGAAGCCGTTGACACCTTGCTCACCGACCCGCGCGTCAAAGCCGTTAGCTTCGTAGGCTCTACCCCCATTGCGGAATACATTTACGCCACCGGCTGTGCCCATGGCAAGCGGGTTCAGGCTTTGGGCGGAGCAAAGAACCACGCCGTGGTGATGCCTGATGCTGATGTGCCCAACGCGGTCAACGCTCTGATGGGCGCGGCATACGGCTCGTGCGGCGAACGCTGCATGGCGATTCCTTTGGTCGTTGCGGTTGGTGATGCAACTGCTGAGGCCGTCATTGCAGGCCTCAAAGTGGAGATTGCCAAAATGAAAGTAGGTCCCGGCACCGATGCGGGCATGGACATGGGGCCCTTGGTTACCAAGGCGCATTTTGAAAAGGTCAAAGCCTATGTCGACCAAGGCGTTGCCGAAGGCGCAAACCTGATTGTGGACGGACGCAACGTCAAAGTCGCCGGCCACGAAGCGGGTTACTTTTTGGGCGCTTGCCTGCTTGACAATGTCAAGCCTGGCATGAAGATTTACCAAGAAGAAATTTTTGGACCGGTGTTGGGCGTGGTGCGCGTGAAAACGCTGCAAGAAGCCATGGATCTGATTGACGCGCACGAATACGGCAACGGAACCTGCATCTTTACCCGCGACGGTGAAGCTGCTCGCTACTTTACCGACAATATTTTGGTCGGCATGGTTGGGGTCAACGTTCCTTTGCCTGTTCCCGTGGCCTACCACTCGTTTGGCGGGTGGAAACGTTCTTTGTTTGGCGACTTGCACGCTTACGGCCCAGACGCTGCGCGTTTTTACACCAAGCGCAAGACCATCACCCAACGCTGGCCCTCGGCAGGCGTACGCGAAGGCGCCATGTTTAGCTTCCCAAGTAGTAAATAAGCCCAGTTTGATGTGCGTCAACAAAAACGCATAATGGGTCGAAGTGGTGACAGTTACCTATTGCACAACCATGGGTGCAATAGGTAAGATTGCGCTTCTTTGGAAAACAACACCCGTTGTTTTAATTACTATGAGACCGCTTAAGCGGGTCCACAATGGCAAAAAATACCGATCTTTCGCAGATGTATTTGAAGTACCTGCACCTCGTTCAATCTATCCGCGCGTTGCCAAGCTTCCCGGATCTCGATGCCGTTGAGGTTCAGATGCTCAACACCTTAGCCACGGCATGGTTCAAGGAAAAGAAAATCACGGTACTCGAGGCGATGGTCATGCTGCCTGAAATTTCAACCACCACCGCTCACCGCCGGCTCAAACTCTTGCGCAAAAAAGGCATGATCGACCTGCACCTCGATGAAATCGACAACCGGATCAAATACGTCGTACCCACCAAAGCCGCCCACCAGTACTTTGGTCAACTCGGCAAATGCATGGCCTCTGCCAACGCGGCTTGACGCAAACAATCGCGAAATAGCAAATCCGAACACCCAAGCTTTCAGAAACCCCTGCCCGGTCCGATAAACGGAACTGGTAGGGGTTTTTCATTGTGGGAAAACTTACCGTTTTGGGTAGTAAGTCGCGCTTGGTAAACCGAACATCTAAGCGCGTGTTTTCCAAGATACTTCATGAAGGTTTTCCCCCCTCACTGAAAGCGCGTATGCCCTCTTTGATTACAAGCACAAGTGTCGCCTTATCGGCCTTGGCGTTTATGTTGGTTTCCACCCTTAACGAGTGGGTGTTTGGCTTTTTGCCGCTGGACAACGGCTTTACATGGTTGTTTTTACCCTGCGGCGTGTCATTGCTGATTGTGATTTTGTGTGGCGGCTGGGGCGCATTGGGCATCGTGTTGGGAAGCCTGATGTCAACGCAAGATTTATCTTCCGGCTTCAGCTTGACTAACACCGGCGCTTGCATCCTCACTGGCCTGGCACCATGGGCGGGGTCGAGTTTCGCCATCCGCGCCATGTAGTTACGCACCAGCCTGTCCAACCTTACCCCAACGACCTTGCTCAAAATAGGCTTTGTCTGTTCTGTTGCGACGGCCATCACTTTGGAACTCTGGGTGCTGCTTTTTGGTTACGCGGGACTGTTTTTTGAAAATCTGTCGTCGCGGATCGTGGGTAATATTTTTGGAACACTCGCCGTTTTGTACGCCATCAAAACCTTCTTTACCATCATGAGCCGCTTGGGAAGCGGCAAATTAAACAACACCTAAATTGCCAAAAAATCAATTTAATGCTTTAATTCGGCTTATTCTGTTTTAAGCATTATTTTTGATTTTGAAGGGTCCTCCTTGGTATGGCTAAAGCTTCTAATAACGCATCGGTTTTTTTGAACTTCCTGAACTTAGTATCAGCAGTTCGAACCTTGCCCAGCTTTCCCATTTTGGACGCAACGGACGAGCGGATGCTCTATATTTTGGGGCTGGCTTGGATGCACAACAAAAAAATCACGGTGCTCGAAGCCATGGAAATCATGCCTGAGATTTCCCCCTCCACTGCGCATCGCCGCCTCAAGCTCCTTCGCCAAAAGGGCTTGCTGGCACTTCAACTCGACGATGAAGACAACCGCGTGAAGTACGTGATCCCCACCAAGGGCTCAAATCAGTATTTTGCGCAATTAGGGCAGTGCATAGAAAAAGCAAAAGCCACATAAACACACTTTTCCTAGCCCTGGCGTCTTCAGCGTGAAGAGCCAATCATTTAGGTTACGTGTTTTATGCTTGTGATCAACATCTGGCTCATTGTTACAGGCACCGCCTTTGTCTATGCAGGGCTGTATTTTCTCAATGGGGTCCTGTTTCCCGCGCTTATTCTGTCGGCCCATGTTTCCTTGATTTTTCTACCCAGCGGTGTTCGTCTCATTTGCGTCTTGCTGTTTGGTCCTTGGGGCGCCCTCGGCATCGTTTTGGGAGGTATGCTCACCTCACTTATCGCCCCATCAGAAGTGTTCGGCCCTACGCTTGTTGGCGCTTGGGTTATTTCAGGATTGGCGCCTTTTCTGGCGCGTGAAGCGGGGATCCGCTTCTTGCACATGGACCGCCAGTTGACAAGCTTGTCGGGTATGGATTTACTGAAACTATCTGTGGTGTTTGCGGCGTTTAACGCGGTGATGCACCAACTCTGGTTCAGTGGGCAAGGCCTCGGTGGTGATTTTCTCAGTCAAACCTGGTCCATGGCGGTGGGCGATTGGCTTGGAGCCGCCCTGTTGCTTTACGCTTTTAAGTTCGCCTTAGCGGCAAGTGAGCGCCTACGCAGGGGATAATCCCTCGCACATGGCACTGATCACCTTACTTGACGCCCAACTCGCTTTTGGGCACGTCCCCCTGCTAGACCACGCAGGCTTTTCCCTCGAAACATCAGAACGCGTAGGCCTCATTGGCCGCAACGGCGCGGGCAAATCTTCGATGCTCAAAATATTGGGCGGCATGGAAAAGCCCGATGACGGCAGCCTGCAGATCCAAAACAACACCCGCATCGCCTACGTGGCCCAGGAGCCCATGCTAGAGGCCGATGACACGATTTTCGAAGCCGTTAGCGTGGGCTTGGCACGCGTTCGTCACCTGATCGAAGAATACTCGCAAGGCCACGGCGACCTTGACGCCATGCAAAGCGAGATCGAGTCGCTGGATGGCTGGAACTGGGAACAACGCGTGAGCGAAACCCTGCACCGACTGCATCTTGACCCCCAAGCCGTGGTGCGCACACTTTCCGGTGGGACCAAAAAACGCGTGGCTTTAGCTCAGGCTTTGGTGGCTCAGCCGGATGTGTTGCTGCTAGACGAGCCGACCAACCACTTGGACCTGGACTCTATTGAATGGTTGGAAGACCTCCTCATTGAATTCAAAGGCAGTGTGATCACCATCACCCACGACCGCTCGTTTTTAGACCGGGTAGCGACCCGCATTGTGGAGCTCGACCGCGGCCAGCTTTTATCCTATCCAGGCAATTTTGCGGCCTATTTACTGCAAAAAGAAGAACAAATGGCGCAAGAAGCCGTCATTAACGCCCGCGCTGACAAACTATTGGCACAAGAAGAGGTGTGGATTCGCAAAGGCGTTGAAGCCCGCCGAACCCGCGCCCAAGGCCGCATTACGCGGTTGGAAAACATGCGGGCCCTGCGCGAAGCGCGACGCGATGCGGTGGGCAGCGTCAAACTCGATGTTGCCAGCGGCGCGGCCAGCGGAAAGCTGGTTGCAGAATTAACCCACGTCAGTAAAACCTTTGCCTCTCGCTCGGGCGCTGGGCCTGACAAAACGATTGTTCGCGACTTTTCCGCCACGATTTTGCGCGGAGACAAGGTCGGCCTGCTCGGGCCCAACGGCGCGGGCAAAACCACACTGCTCAAACTCATACTGGGTGAACTCGCGCCAGACCCCGCGCCCAAAAATGCCCCAGCCCCCAGCCCTGGCGAGAGCGCATGGGGCACGGTGCGCCAAGGCGCCAATATCCAAGTGGCCTACTTTGACCAAATGCGCAACGCGCTTGACATGGACGCCACGCTGGAAGACTTCATCAGCCCGGGCAGCGAATGGATTGAAATTGGCAACAAGCGTCAGCACGTTAAAAGCTACCTTGGCGACTTTTTGTTTTCCCCGGCCCGCGCCAACTCGCCGGTGCGCTCCTTAAGCGGTGGCGAGCGCAACCGCTTGCTGCTGGCACGCCTGTTTGCTCGTCCGGCCAATGTGTTGGTACTTGATGAGCCGACCAACGACCTTGATATTGACACCTTGGAGCTGTTAGAGGACCTGTTACAAAACTACGACGGAACGGTTTTTTTGGTCAGCCACGACCGCACGTTTTTAGACAATGTGGTGACCAGCACCATTGCCTCGGAGGGCGAGGGCCGTTGGCGCGAGTACGAAGGTGGCGTTCAAGACTGGCTTATCCAAAGCAAACGCGCCAGCGCCTTGGCCCAAGCCCAAGGCCAAAAAGGCGCCAAGCCGTTTAACTACGGCCGCGATCAAAGCGCCCAAGCTGATTTGGCCGCATCGGTTCCTGCTGTTACAGCAACTGAGCCAGCACAACCCGCCCCCAAGGTTCGCAAACTGAGCTACAAAGAGCAGCGCGAGTTAGACACCCTGCCACAAACCATTTCCGACTTGGAAACGGAGCAAAAAAACATCAATGCCTTGCTTGCTGATGGAAGCTTGTACGCCAAAGATAACGCCCAAGCCTTGGCGTTGGCCGCGCGCAGTGCGCAGATTGATGACGCCCTCTTAGTCGCGCTTGAACGTTGGGATGTTTTAGGGGCTTGCGTCTAAGCCTAAGCCTGAGCTCGGGCTAGACCACGCCCTTGTCGTGCAAGCTTTGAATCGCCTTCGCATCCAGCCCCAAAGACGCTAAAACTTCATCGGTGTGCTCGCCTAAGGCGGGGGGCGCTCGGTTTAAAACTGTGGGGGTTCCCAGTAAGCGCAAGGGGCTTGCGACGCTGGCAATCGAGGCGGTGTGTGTTTTCGCAGCCACTGCGGGGGCTACGTCCTGCGTTACCACCAACTGCCTTGCTTGAACCTGCGCGTCCTCAAAAGCTTGGGCCACCGTGTTGATCGGGCCGCAGGGAACCGCGTGGTGCTCCAGCAGCGCAATCCAATCGGCCGTCGTGCGTTTGCGAATTTCAGTTTGCAGAAGTTGCGTGAGTTCGTCGCGATGCAGAACGCGCTGGGTGTTGACAGCAAATCGCGCATCCGTTGCCCACTCGGGGTGGTCTGCGACCTGAGAAAAACGGGCAAATTGGCCGTCATTTCCAATCGCCAAGAGCATGGCACCGTCCGCCGTTTCAAAATCTTGATAAGGCACCAAACTGGGATGGGTATTGCCTTGGCGGGTCGGCACTTTGCCGGTGTTTAAAAAGCCTGCCGCTTGGTTGGCCAACAGTGCCACGCCCACATCGAGCAAACTCATATCAATGTGCTGGCCTTCGCCAGTGCGATGACGCGCCTCCACCGCCGCGAGGATGGCGCTGCAGGCATAAACACCCGTAAACAAATCAGTCAGCGCCACACCCACGCGCTGCGGAGTACCGCCCGGCGTCCCTTCAGGTTTTCCGGTGATGCTCATCATGCCGCTCATCGCTTGAATCATCAGGTCGTAACCTGCGCGTTCGGCATACGGCCCGTCTTGGCCAAAACCCGTGATGGAGCAATAAATTAAACGCGGATTGATCGCATGCAAACTGGCGAAATCCAAGCCGTAATGCGCCAAGCCGCCGACCTTAAAATTTTCTACAAAGATATCGCTTTGCAGCGCCAGTTGGCGAACCAACGCCTGGCCTTCGGGCTTGGCAATATCGATCGTGACCGACCGTTTGTTGCGGTTGCAGGTGGTGAAGTAACTGGCGTGCGTGGTGTCCTTGCCTTGCGCGTCTTGCAAAAAGGGCGGGCCCCAGTGGCGGGTGTCATCGCCATCGATCGGTTTTTCGATTTTGATAACGTCCGCGCCCATGTCAGCCAACATTTGGGTACACCACGGTCCAGCCAACACGCGGGTCAGGTCTAAGACTTTCAGGTGCGGCAAGGCCGCTTGTTGGGATGACATATTTGATGGCGCTATTTCGCGGGTGTATTTCTTTGCTGTTTTTCTTCGCTGTATTTCTTTGATCTGTTAATTAGCAAACGCGGCGATGCCCGTTTGGGCGCGACCCAAGATCAAGGCGTGAATATCGTGCGTGCCCTCGTAGGTATTAACCACTTCCAAATTCACCAAATGCCGGGCAACACC
>SXSX01000230.1 GCA_005793295.1 Burkholderiales bacterium
AAACCGTGCCCCTTTCCCGGCCGATGATGCCGCCGCCCAAGATGAGCATGCGCTTGGGTACTTCTTTGAGTTCCAAAGCGCCCGTGCTGTCGACCACGCGTGGGTCCTTATCTAGCCCATCCTTCTGCATGAAAGGCAAACGCACAGCTTGCGAGCCTGCCGCGATGATGGCGCGCTTGAACGCGATCACTTTTTTGCTGCCGGTCTGCTCTTGCGCCGTACCGTTAGTTTCCAGCACTTCGAGGTGGTTTGCACCCACGAATTGGCCCAAACCGCGCACGGTGGTGACCTTGCGCATTTTGGCCATGGCCGCCAAGCCGCCGGTGAGTTTGCCGATGACTTTTTCTTTGTGGCCGCGCAGCTTGTCGATTTTGACCGCAGGGGCACCGAAGTCCACACCGAGGTCAGCCATGTGGGCTACTTCGTCCATCACCGCTGCGACGTGCAGCAAGGCTTTGGAGGGGATGCAACCCACGTTCAAACACACGCCGCCCAAGGTGGCGTAACGCTCAACGATGACAACGTTCAGGCCGAGGTCAGCCGCACGGAATGCAGCCGAGTAACCGCCGGGGCCACCGCCCAACACGAGCACATCGCACTCGAGGTCGGCCGAACCACCAAAACTCAAGGCTGCAGGTGCGGGGGTTGAGGCCACCGGAGCTGCTGCTGCGGGTGCCACAGGCGCAGCGACCGGAGCAGAAGCAGGCACAGGAGTGGATGCAGCGCCCTCACCTTCCAAAACCAACACCACCGAGCCTTCTTTGACCTTGTCGCCCAGTTTGATCTTCAACTCTTTCACCACGCCCGCGTGCGACGATGGAATTTCCATCGACGCTTTGTCAGACTCCACGGTGATGAGGCTTTGCTCTTGGCGAATGGTGTCGCCTACTTTGACCATCAATTCAATAACAGTCACTTCTGAAAAATCGCCAATATCGGGAACTTTAATGTCTAAGATTGCCATACAGTTTTCTCAGTTTTTTTAGAGGATGACTCGGCGGAAATCGCTCAGAATCTGACCTAAATAGGCGTTAAATCGGGCAGCCGATGCGCCGTCAATAACGCGGTGGTCCCACGTCAAACTCAAGGGCAACATCAAACGCGGCTGGAACGCTTTGCCGTCCCAAACAGGTTCCATCTGGCTTTTGCAAACGCCCAAAATCGCTACTTCAGGGGCGTTGATGATGGGCGTGAAATAGCGCCCACCAATGCCTCCCAAAGATGAAATGGTGAAGGTAGCGCCTGTCATTTCAGCCGGACTGAGCTTGCCTTCGCGGGCCTTCTTGGCCAGTTCGCCCATTTCAGTGCTGATCTGTAATACGCCTTTTTTGTCCGCGTCTTTCAAAACGGGAACCATCAAACCATTAGGCGTATCGGCAGCAAAACCGATGTGCCAATAGTTTTTATAGACCAGCGCGTCGCCATCCAACGAGCTGTTGAAGTCTGGAAACTTCTTGAGCGCAACAACGCAGGCTTTGATCAAGAACGCCAGCATGGTGACTTTGACACCCGACTTTTCGTTTTCTTTGTTGGTTAAAACACGGAAGGCTTCGAGGTCGGTGATATCCGCATCGTCGTGGTTGGTCACCGCCGGAATCATCACCGCGTTGCGCAACAGGTTGGCGCCGCTGATCTTCTTGATGCGTCCCATCTCTTTGCGCTCGATGGGGCCAAACTTGGCAAAGTCCACCTTGGGCCACGGGATGAGGCCGAGTTCAGAGCCGCCGCCTGACGAAGTTTTGTTTTGCGCTGCCGCCAAGGTTTGTATTGCGCCGGCCATCACGGAACGGGTAAACGCTTGAACGTCGTCTTCAGTGATACGGCCCTTATTGCCGCTGCCTTTGACTTCATTCAACGGCACACCCAACTCGCGAGCAAATTTACGCACCGAAGGGGATGCGTGCGGCAAGCCTAGAGTGGGCGTTCCCGGTGCGTGGGCTGGTAAAGAGGCGGGCGGATTAGATACCGCTAAAGGCGTTGCCACTTTGGCCGCGGTAACTGGAGCAGGTGCTGTTGCTGGGTTTGCAATTTCTGCAACCGGAGCAGAAACCGGAGAGGGAGCAGCAACAGGTGCAGCCGCAGTTTCAGCAGCGGCTTCTAGCAAAAGCACCAATGAGCCTTGTTTGACCTTGTCGCCCAGAACGACTTTGACTTCCTTCACCACGCCAGCGGCAGAGGAAGGAATTTCCATAGAGGCTTTGTCGCTTTCAACGGTAATCAGGCTTTGCTCAGCGCGAACGGTGTCGCCGGGTTTGACCATCAACTCAATCACGGTGACTTCGTCAAAGTCGCCAATATCGGGGACGTGTATTTCAATCGTTGCCATAGGGGGTCTCCAATACCGTTATTACGCGTACAGCGGGTTAATTTTGTCGGCGTTGATGCCGTATTTGGCAATAGCCTCTGCCGCTTTGCTGGCCGGTAGGTGGCCATCGTCGCTGAGCGCTTTGAGCGCGGCAACCACGATGTAGTGGCGGTTGATCTCAAAGTGTTCGCGTAACTTACTGCGAAAGTCGCTGCGTCCAAAACCGTCGGTCCCCAAGACTTTGAAGCTGCGGTGTGAACCGTCGCTGTTTTTAGGAATGAAAGGTCGGATCTGCTCGGCGTAGGCTTTCATGTAGTCAGTTGAAGCGACGACCGGGCCCGCGTGGGAACCGAGTTGTTGCGCCACAAAAGAAACGCGAGGCGTTTGCAGTGGATGCAAGAGGTTGAAGCGTTCTGCGTCTTGCCCGTCGCGGGTCAATTCGTTAAAGCTGGGGCAGCTCCACACGTCGGATTCAATGCCCCAATCTGCGGCCAACAGTTCTTGGGCCGCAATCGATTCGCGCAGAATCGTTCCGGAGCCAAGTAACTGCACCCGCTTGCAATCGGCTTTGGTGCCCTTGGCTTTGGCAGCGCCGGGTTTGCACAAATACATGCCTTTGATAATTTGCTCTTCGGTGCCTGCGGTCAGGCCCGGCATGGCGTAGTTTTCGTTGAGCAGCGTGAGGTAATAAAAAACGTTGTCTTGTTTTTCAACCATGCGTTTGAGGCCGTGGTGCAAGATAACGCCCACTTCATGGGCAAAGGTGGGGTCATAAGAAATGCAGTTGGGGATCGTGCCAGCCATGATGTGGCTGTGGC
>SXSX01000231.1 GCA_005793295.1 Burkholderiales bacterium
ACATTGAGAACTTCACCAATCGCACGCCATACCCCACACTGCACTTGCTGCGCGAAGCCAGTATTGATAAAGCGGTGCAGGCCTATCCCGATGCGTCGCTCATCTTTGAACGCAACATGGAGGTGTTGAATAAGTTGGGGCATCAAGGATGGTCCAAGTTGGGTATCGTTTCACGACTGCACAATTAACCAATGTCCAAACACAAACCCGCCGCCGCTTCCAAGTCTCAAGACCCAAGTTCACAGCTCGACTTGCGCCCTGGCCAGTCCATCGAGTTGCTCAAAGAACTGCACATCCTCACCCGAGACGGTAAGCTAAACCTTGATTCGCGTCGCAAGCTCAAGCAGGTGTATCACCTGTTTCAGTTCATCGAAAAGCTTTTGAAAGAACTGCCTGCCAGCGAGCAAGGCCCCACCTTGGCTGACCACGGCGCGGGCAAGTCGTATTTGGGTTTCATCATTTACGACTTGTTTTTCAAAGCCCTGGGGAAGGGCAGTATTTACGGCATTGAGTCGCGCAGCGAGTTGGTGGCGTCGTCCCAAGCACTGGCGCAGCGCTTGGGCTTTGAGCGCATGAAGTTTCTCAATCTCAGCGTGGCCGAGTCCGCACACAGCGATGCTTTGCCCGAACAGATTGACATGGTCACCGCACTTCACGCATGCGACACCGCCACTGACGACGCGATTGCGTTTGGCTTGCAAAAGAAGGCCAAATACATGGTGCTCGTGCCATGCTGCCAAGCCGAACTGGCGCGTGCGCTTAACCAAAATAAAGCGCTCAATTTGCAGCGCACGCCACTGGCCGAGCTGTGGCGTCACCCACTCCACACACGCGAGATGGGCAGTCAACTTACCAATGTGCTGCGTTGTTTGTACCTAGAAGCGATGGGCTACCAAGTAACCGTGACCGAGCTGGTGGGCTGGGAGCACAGCATGAAAAACGAACTTATTTTGGCAAAATATACGGGGCAGAAAAAACGGAGTTCAGCTGAACGTTTACAGGCCTTGCTTTGCGAATTCGGTTTGGAGTCTCTGCTTGACACACGGTTTACATTGTCAAAAGACAATAGCTATGACAACCAAAAGACGGCTTAGCGCGTTACTTTTTTGAGTGTTGTAATTTGCTATTGAATTGCATCTCGTTTTTTGTTTTTATTGTTTTAGGGAATTGAAGTATGAAAATAATGATGTCTTTTAGCATTGCAGTGTGTGCTATCGCTGTTTTGACGGCTTGCGCAAGCAGCAGCCCTGATGTAATTCGCCGTGAAGATGCGCAAATCATGTCTCAAATACAAGATGGGGTGGTCATCTCCATTCGCCCCGTGATCGTGGACGGAAGCCAAAGCGGTATTGGTGCCGCGGCCGGTGGTGTCATCGGTGCTATTGGTGGCAGCGGTGGGAGCGGTGTCCAACGGGAGCAGCAAGTTTTGGGCGTTTTAGGTGCCGTCGCTGGCGCAGCAGTGGGCAATGCCATTGAGCGTTTAACCACGCGCGAAGAGGCGGTCGAAATCATTGTGCAACTTAAAAACGGAGACCGCCGCGCGATTGTTCAAGCCAAGGCAAGCGAAATTCTTGCTGCGGGTGATGCCGTGACCATCGTCGCGACGGGCAGCAAAGTCCGTGTTACCAAAAACAAATAGGCTGCGCGAACTCAGAGCCCCATCCCCATATAATTAAATGAAATTTTGGAAAAAATGATGTGGCACGCTTACCCCGTTTAACGTTGCCAGGCTTTGCGCACCACATCATTCAGCGGGGAAATAACCGGCAGCCGATTTTTTTAGCCACTGCGGACTACCAAATGATGCTGGATTTATTGGAAGAGAATTCCAGTAAATTCGAAGTAGTTATTCATGCGTATGTGTTGATGGGTAACCATTTCCACCTTCTTGCAACGCCTCAAACGGCTGACGGATTGGCCCAAATGATGCAGGCTGTCGGAAGGCGTTACGTTCGCTACTTCAATGATCGCCAAGGCCGTTCTGGAACCTTATGGGAAGGCCGCTTCAAATCAACCCTGATTCAGACAGACCGCTATTTGCTAGCCTGTATGGCGTATATCGATCTGAACCCTGTCCGCGCAGGTATGGTCGCGCAGGCTGGAGACTACCCTTGGTCATCGTTTGCCCATTTCGTTGGGCGAAGAACAGATCGGCTAATTACCCCCCACCCCTTGTTTTGGGAGCTAGGCAACACGCCGTTTGCCCGCGAGGCAGCATACGCGCAGCTGGTGCAAGCGGGCGTTAACTCGGTTGAGCAGTCAGCCTTGACCGATGCCACCCTGCGGGGCTGGGCCCTAGGTGAACCTGAATTTGTGGCCGATTTACAAAAGAGGACACAAAGACGCGCTAGCAAAGCGCTGGCAGGCAGACCGACGAAAGTCGCAAAACCATGACCTCCTCGGTAACGCGTTTGAAGTTTTAAAAAATTGAATAAAATTTCAATGCGTCCCCAAATAATTTCGAACATCGGTATTCCGATTTAAATTGGAATCTGACCCCAATTAAAGTGCTTGGAGTTTTTGCTGCAGTGCGGTAGGCTCTACCTCCATTTTCATTTTTCAGGAGTGCGCCATGACTACGGCTGCCGAAATCAAGCATCTTCAAAACCACGGTCTGTATTCTTCTTCCAGTGAACACGATGCCTGTGGCGTTGGTTTTGTGGCCCATATCCGAGGCGAGAAGAGCCACAGCATTGTGAGCAACGCCCTTAAGATTTTGGAGAACTTGGATCACCGGGGTGCCGTCGGGGCGGATAAGTTAATGGGCGATGGCGCAGGGATATTGATCCAGCTTCCAGATGCGCTGTACCGCGAAGAAATGGCCCGAACGGGCGAAGCGCCCAACGGATCCATCGGCGTAACGCTTCCCCCCGCAGGTGAATACGGCGTAGGCATGATTTTCTTACCCAAGGAACATGCATCGCGTTTGGCTTGCGAGCAAGAGATGGAACGTGCTATCAAGGTGGAGGGCCAGGTGTTGTTGGGTTGGCGTGATGTCCCCGTCAACAAAGACATGCCCATGTCTCCAACAGTGCGTGAAAAAGAACCTGTGATTCGCCAAGTATTTATTGGCCGTGGCAATGACGTGATTGTTCAAGATGCGCTGGAGCGCAAGCTGTATGTCATTCGCAAAACCGCTAGTGCGGCCATTCAGCACCTGAACTTGAAGCACAGCAAGGAATATTACGTTCCGAGTATGTCGAGCCGAACAGTCATTTACAAAGGGCTGTTGCTGGCAGACCAAGTCGGTACCTATTTTTATGATCTGCAAGATGCCCGCTGCATATCCGCTTTGGGCTTGGTGCATCAGAGGTTCTCGACGAATACGTTTCCTGAGTGGCCTTTGGCGCACCCCTACCGCTATGTGGCGCACAACGGTGAGATCAACACGGTCAAAGGGAATTACAACTGGATGAAAGCCCGCGAGGGAGTGATGTCATCCCCGGTGCTCGCACAAGATTTACAGAAACTCTACCCCATCAGTTTCGCAGACCAATCTGATACGGCGACATTCGATAATTGCTTGGAGCTTTTGACGATGGCGGGTTACCCCATCAGCCAAGCCATGATGATGATGATTCCCGAACCTTGGGAAAACCACACCACCATGGATGAGCGGCGCAAAGCGTTTTACGAGTACCACGCAGCCATGTTGGAGCCGTGGGACGGCCCAGCGTCCATCGTGTTTACTGATGGTCGCCAAATTGGAGCAACCTTAGATCGCAATGGGCTGAGGCCATCGCGATATTGCATCACGGACGATGACTTGGTCATCATGGGCTCAGAATCGGGCGTGTTGCCTGTGCCTGAAAACAAAATTGTGCGTAAATGGCGCTTGCAGCCTGGGAAAATGTTCCTCATCGACTTAGAGCAAGGTCGGATGATTGACGATGAAGAACTGAAATCGGGTTTGGCAAACAGCAAACCCTACAAGCAGTGGATTGAAAATTTACGGATCAAATTAGACGACGTGGTCGGTGGCGGCGCGGAGCCGATCTTGAGTGATGCCGAGACAAGTTTATTGGATCGCCAACAAGCGTTTGGCTTTACCCAAGAAGACTTAAAGTTTCTGATTGCCCCGATGGCAACCGCCGGCGAAGAAGCCTTAGGCTCCATGGGTAACGACAGTCCACTGGCCGTTTTGAGTGACAAAAACAAACCGTTGTACAACTACTTTAAACAGCTGTTTGCCCAGGTCACCAACCCACCGATTGACCCTATTCGTGAAGCAATCGTGATGTCGTTGGTGTCTTTTGTGGGGCCAAAGCCTAACCTACTCGATATCAACCAAGTGAATCCGCCCATGCGGCTGGAAGTTGCGCAGCCAGTACTCAACTTTGCTGACATGGCAAAGTTACGGGATATTGAGCGCCACACCCAAGGAAAATTCAGAAGCTACACCTTAGATATCACCTACCCCGTGTCTTGGGGGCGTGAGGGCGTAGAAGCGAAATTGGCCTCGCTGTGTGCAGAAGCGGTTGATGCCATCAAGAGCGGCAAAAACATTCTCATCATCAGCGACCGCGCGATGTCGGCGACCCAAGTGGCTATTCCCGCACTGTTGGCCTTGTCGGCGATTCACCAGCACTTGGTCTTGGGTGGCTTGCGAACCACAGCAGGTTTGGTTGTAGAAACCGGAACCGCGCGTGAGGTCCATCATTTTGCGGTTCTCGCAGGTTACGGCGCAGAGGCGGTTCACCCCTACTTGGCGATGGAAACGTTGGCCCATGTGTGTAAAGACTTGCCAGGGGACCTGACCGCAGAAAAAGCCATTTACAACTACATCAAAGCGGTTGGTAAAGGCTTGTCAAAAATCATGTCCAAGATGGGCGTGAGTACCTACATGAGCTACTGCGGTGCGCAACTTTTTGAGGCGATTGGTCTGTCATCAGACATCATTTCAAAATACTTTACTGGAACCCCCAGCCGCGTCGAAGGCATTGGTGTTTTTGAAATTGCCGAAGAAGCGATTCGTACCCACAAAGCCGCCTTTGGCACAGACCCGGTGCTGGCCAACGCATTAGATGCAGGTGGCGAATATGCTTGGCGTGCGCGGGGGGAAGAACACATGTGGACCCCCGACGCGATTGCCAAACTCCAACACAGCACACGCGCCAATAATTGGAATACCTACAAAGAATACGCGCAGCTGATCAACGACCAAAGCCGCCGCCATCTCACCTTGCGCGGATTGTTCGAGTTCAAAATTGACCCGGCTAAAGCCATCTCGGTTGACGATGTCGAACCTGCCAAAGAGATCGTCAAACGCTTTGCCACAGGTGCGATGTCCTTAGGCTCCATCTCCACGGAAGCCCACGCTACGCTGGCCATTGCCATGAACCGTATCGGCGGAAAAAGCAATACGGGCGAAGGCGGTGAAGACCCATTGCGATACCGCAACGAACTCAAAGGCATCCCAATCCAACAAGGCCAGACCATGTCTGACCTCTTGGGCAAGGAAATCTTTGAAGTGGATTACGCCTTGAATGCGGGCGACTCCATGCGCTCCAAAATTAAACAAGTAGCCTCGGGCCGGTTTGGGGTAACAGCGGAATACTTAAACAGCGCCGATCAAATTCAAATCAAAATGGCCCAAGGTGCCAAGC
>SXSX01000232.1 GCA_005793295.1 Burkholderiales bacterium
GACCAACAATATTCACAAGTTGTGCTGATTCGGTTTGACCATGCCTGACCACCAAATTGATCCCCAAAGCCTGGAGGCGCTGCCACGCACGCCGGGGGTGTATATCTTCCAAGGCGAAGGCACGCTGCCGCTGTACATTGGCAAAAGCATTGACATTCGCAGCCGGGTTCTTAGCCACCTTCGTGCGCCCGAGGAGGCGCGTATGTTGGCCCAAACACGGCGGATTGACTTTGTAGAAACCGCTGGCGAGATTGGCGCTTTATTGCTGGAGTCTCAGATGATCAAAGCGCAAAGTCCCTTGTTTAACCAACGCTTGCGTCGCGTGCGTTCTCTGTGCTCTATCCGTTTACACCACACCAACCAAGGCGCAGTACCAGAGATCGTTGATAGCAAGCGTGTGAACTTGGGACTGACGCACGGACTGTACGGTTTGTTTTCCTCTCGCCACGCAGCCCAATCCAAACTCAAAGAACTCGCGCAAGAGAGTCGGCTTTGTTTGTCCGTTTTAGGTTTAGAAAAAACCGCTAAGCGCGGTTGCTTTGGCCTTCAAATCAAAACCTGCTTAGGGGCTTGTGTAGGCAAAGAAGACCGCGCCAGCCACGACGCGCGACTGCGCTTGGCGCTCATGGAATCACAAGTCGAGGTGTGGCCTTTTGCGGGTGCGGTTGACTTGATTGAAACAAGCGGTGATTGGGTACAAAAACACCGTATCAACAACTGGTGTTACCTCGGAACCCAGTGCTCGAAATCGGCCAACACGCACACCCTTGGCGCACACACGCCCCATGACTTTGATCTCGATAGTTACAAAATCTTGGTGCGCCCGATCATGTTGGGGGCGGTGAAAGTTGCGGCAGTTTTGGAATGAAGGCGTCCCAACCCTTGCCATCTCGGCCTTTGCAAATCGCCTTGGTGGATTGCAACAACTTCTACGTTAGTTGCGAGCGCGTCTTTCGCCCCGACCTTAAAACCACGCCCTTGGTTGTTCTCTCTAACAACGACGGCTGCGCGGTCTCGCGCTCTAACGAGGCGAAGGCCTTGGGTATCCGCATGGGTCAGCCTTGGTTTGAGTGCAACGCATTGGCACAAGAACACGGCATTCTTGCGTTGAGTTCGAACTACGCCTTGTACGCTGATCTCTCTAACCGGGTAATGTCGATTCTGTCGACCTATTCACCGCGCTGCGAGGTGTACTCCATTGATGAGTGCTTTGTGGACCTGACCGGAACGCCAAAGCTCAAAGCGGTGAGTTACGAAATGCGCGAACGGGTGATGGCGTGGACGGGGATTCCTGTGTGCGTTGGTATCGGCCCGACCAAGACGCTGGCCAAGTTAGCCAACCACATTGCCAAGAAGCACCCGCGCTCGCAAGGCGTTTTTAACTACAACGATTTAAGCGAAGAACAACAAGATAAGTTGCTGGGCCAAATCGACGTCGCTGAAGTGTGGGGCATCGGTCGCCGAATTTCTGCCCGCTTGGCAGAGCACGGCATCGTCACCGTGCAAGACCTGCGCACTGCGCATACGCCCACCTTGCGAGCCGAGTTTGGGGTGGTGGTTGAAAAAACACAACGTGAGTTACAAGGCGTTGCATGTATTGATTTACAAGATATGGTTCCAAACAAGAAGCAAATCGTATGCAGTCGCTCCTTTGGGCAGACCGTCACCGAACTTGCGGTACTGAAAGATGCGATGAGTACCTTTGTTGCAAATGCCTGCGTCAAGCTCCGAGCGCAAGGTTCGCAGGCCGCCTTGATTCATGTGTTTTTACATACCAACCGCTTTCGAAAAGACCTGCCCCAGTACAACCCCTCGCTGACCGTTCCGCTGCCCCAGCCCACCAGCGACAGTTTGGTGGTGAGCCGCTGGGCGGACTGGTTGGTTGCGCGCTTGTTCAAACCGGACTACGCCTACAAGAAGGCGGGAATTATGTTGGGGGACATCACGCCCGCAGGGCAGTACCAAGCGGATTGGCTAGAACCCGCGCCCGCAACAGACACGCGTTTGATGACAGCTTTAGATCGGCTGAACGCGCGTTATGGCCGGGGAACGGTCAAGGTCTCAACGCAAGGCGGGCACACGGGCTGGCAGATGCGCCAAGAGAGGAAGTCGCCAAACTACACGACGCAGTGGGAAGCCGTTGTGGGAGTCGGCTGACGCTCACGCGCCCTAGAACAGTCGCTCCATCACCATCTCTGGTGTGATGTCTCGCAAGCAACGCATATGGCCGAGCGGACATTCGCGGGCAAAACAGGGTGCGCAGTCCAAACGGGGGAGGTAGTGCGGTGCGTTTTTAAGCCAAATGACTTGAGCTGCATCACTTAAAGGCGGCGTATGCAAAGGGCTGGAAGACCCAAAGAGTGCCACCTGCGGCACGCCGAAGGCCGCTGCGATGTGCATCAAGCCCGAATCATTGCTGACCATCGCCCGGGCATTACCAATCACGCTAAAGGCTTGGTCTAGGTGCGTTTTTCCTGACAGATCGCGGCAAGCGTTAGGAGATACGGCGTTGGCTAGGCGGCTGATGGTTTCGCACACCGCGTTGTCTTTGCTGGAACCGAGCAAGACCACCGACTGGCCCGTCTTTTGGAAAACGGCTTGCACAAGCGCCGCAAAGTGTTCCGCAGGCCAGCGTTTGGCTGGGCCGTACTCTGCGCCTGGCGCCATCGTCCAATAGCCTTGGCGAACCAGCCCCAACGCAGACAGCGCAGCGTTGTCAGCGCCCACGTCAGTCACCAAAATAGGCTTGTCTTGCGACACTGCAGCTTCACCGCTGAGCGCTGCGTAAAAGGCGACCATCGGCGCTCGCTCGTGCTTCTTGGGGTTGGGCAACCGCTCTGTGAGCAAGCCCCAACGTGCCTCGCCCACATAACCCACGCGCTGAGGAATGCCAGCCCACCAAGGCACAAGCGCACTCTTCAAAGAATTAGGACAAACCACGGCGCGGTCAAACTGACCACGCAACGTTTTCGCTAAGGTGCGACGCGCTGTCCACTGCAAACCTCCATGGGCAAAAGGCAGCTCGATGGTGGCGCTGACATGGGGCATTAACCGGTACACCGGTTCCACCCAAGGCAGCGCTGCAACGGTGATGCGTTCGCCACGGGCGTGAAGCCGACGCAGCAGGGGCTCGGTCATCACCGCGTCCCCAATCCACTGGGGCGCGATGAGCAGCGTATTAATGGTGGCCGTCGAAATGCTCGCCGTCCTTGAGCTGATAGACCGTGCCGCAGTACGGGCACTTGGCCTCACCGCTGTGAGCCACATCAAGGTACACCTTGGGATGGGTGTTCCAGATTTTCATGTCAGCCAAGGGGCTGGGGCAGTACACCCCGCCTTGGGCATTCAGGTCTTTGGCCAATAAGGTGACAACGGATTTACTCATAAGGATTCTCTTTTGCGTTTGCAGTTCGGCCTTAAACCAAGGTCAACCAATGGGCATATTTGGGATTGCGGCCGTTCACAATGTCAAAGAACGCTGTTTGAATTTTTTCAGTGATCGGGCCGCGTGTGCCGACATAGTTGTCTTTGCCTAAAGCAATACGGTCCAACTCACGGATAGGCGTCACCTCTGCGGCCGTTCCGGTAAAGAACGCCTCGTCACAGATATAGACCTCGTCGCGGGTAATGCGTTTTTGTACCAGCTCCAAACCTAAGTCTTTGCAAATATGCATGACGGTATTGCGTGTAATCCCGTTTAACGCACCTGCAGACAAGTCGGGCGTGTAAACCACCCCATCTTTCACCACAAACAAATTCTCTCCCGCGCCTTCAGATACAAAGCCATTGGCGTCGAGCAACATCGCCTCGTCATAGCCATCGTCGGTGGCTTCCATATTGGCAAGAATAGAGTTGGTGTAATTGCTCACCGCCTTGGCCTGGGTCATGGTGATGTTGACATGGTGGCGGGTGTAGCTGGAGACTTTCACGCGGATGCCGCGCTTCATCCCCTCTTCGCCTAAATACGCGCCCCAAGCCCATGCCGCCACCATCAAATGAATCGTATTGCCCTTGGGCGACACGCCCAGCTTCTTGTCCCCAATCCACGTGAGCGGACGCAAGTAGCAGCTCTCGAGTTTGTTTTCACGCACCACCGCTTTTTGCGCCTCTTGCACTTGCTCTTTGGTAAATGGAATATTCATGCGCAAAATTTTGGCGCTATTGAACAGACGCTCGGTGTGCTCTGCCAAGCGAAAGATCGCGGTTCCTTTGGCGGTGTTGTAAGCACGTACGCCTTCAAACGCGCCGCAACCGTAATGCAAGGTGTGGCTGAGCACATGAATCTTGGCATCGCGCCAGTCGACCATCTGGCCGTCCATCCAGATTTTTCCATCGCGGTCAGACATGGAGGGAGGCATTGCGGTCATGGCAGGGTGTCCTTTAAGTGGATAAGCAGGAATTGCAAAAAGAGTGATTTTACGGGGCGCTTCAAGACGGGTTTTCAGAAACGCCTGAAAGCGCGGCTTCGGGCGGGCGCTCTAAGCTCCAGCTTTGAAGTTTTCCACCCCGAAATTCGCAACGCACCACTGACTCCGAGCCATCCGTCCAACTGAAAATTTCGGGCTGCGTGTTGCTTGGGCTTTGCAAAATGCCCAAAGAACGCGTCATCGCCACCACGTGCAACAGCGTCACGCCAGGGCGCAGTTTGGCGTTGAGCATCACTGCGCTGTCCACATAGCCTTTGGGTCGTTTAGCTGCGCGCTGCAACACTTGCAGCATGCGGGTGAAATGCAGCAACAGCCACATCACCAACACACCCACCGCAAGCGCTACGCCCTGCCAACCGTAGTTTCGGTAAGCGAAGACTGTCAGCGCAAGACTCCCTAATGGAAGCGCAACTTGTTGAAATGAAGGCATGGTCATGGATGGATTTTCGCAGGTGTCGCCTGATTTCAAAAAACGGTCGTCTGCGTTGGCTGCAGGCCCTTCAATAACGGATACATTGACAACCATTGAATAACCCACTTTTTGAGACTTCCAACCTCACTATGAGCCACCACAACCAACGCGTTTTCATCACCGCCGCTGCCGCGGGCATTGGGCGCGTCATGGCGCAAGCTTTCGTCCAAGCGGGGGCCCGGGTTTTTATTGGTGACGTAGACGCCGACGCGCTCCAATCCACGCTGGGCGCCAACCCGACGATGGCCGGCATGGTGTGTGATGTCACGGACGAGGCGCAGGTGGCTGCATTTTTCAAAGTCGGCACCGCCGCCCTCGGTGGCCTCGATATTGTGGTTTGCAACGCAGGTGTCGCAGGCCCGACGGCCGAGGTACAAGACATCACACTGGCGCAGTGGCGTCACTGTTTGGCCGTGAATTTGGATTCGGCTTTTTTATGCGCGCACTATGCCGCACCCCTTTTGCGCGCCCAAGGCAGCGGCTCTATCGTCAACATGTCATCCACCGCGGGCTTGTATGGTTTCCCAAGGCGCTCGCCTTACGCTGCCGCCAAGTGGGCGATTCGGGGTTTGACACGCACACTCGCGCAAGAGCTCGGGCCTGCGGGCGTGCGGGTGAACTGCATTTGTCCGGGCTCGGTCTCGGGCGAACGCATTGACCGCGTAATTGCAGCCGAGGCCCTGAAAACCCAGCGCAGTGAAGCGACTGTTCGTGAAGAGATGACGGCGGCCACTTCTCTCAAAACCTTCATTGATCCCGAAGACATTGCGCAATTGGTGTTGTTTATTACCTCAGCGGCAGGCGCCAGAATCTCAGGCCAAGAGCTCGCTGTGGATGGTCACACCGAAACTTTTTGAGGCTTCTTTGGGGCATATTTCCAGTGATAGCATTTCGAATTCCAACTTCAAGCTCGCAAACCCTTGGATTCATTTGACTTTATTGTTGTAGGCGCTGGCTCTGCTGGTTGCGTTCTCGCAGATCGCTTAAGCGAAAGCGGGACCAAGCGTGTCCTGGTGTTAGAGGCCGGCGGCACCGACCGACGCTTTTGGATCAAAGCACCGATTGGCTATGGGATGTCGTTTTACAACGCGGCCGTAAATTGGAAGTACACCACTGAACCCGTGCTTGGTTTGGGCCATCGCACCTCCTATTGGCCCCGAGGCAAAGTATTAGGGGGTTCGAGTTCGATTAACGCCATGGTCTACTGCCGCGGGCTCCCGACAGACTATGACGACTGGCATGCTGCGGGTAACCCGGGCTGGGCTTGGAAGGATGTCAAGCCGGTGTTCGAGAGCTTTGAACGAAAGGTAGACGGTGACGGTTCTGCACGAGGTAACGGCGCTCTGTTTGTATCCGACCGCGAATCGGAGTACCACCCGCTCAAACATGACTTTCTTCAAGCCGCCCGTGATTTACAGATTCCTCTTTCGAGCGACCTCAATGGCGATACGCCTGAGGGCTTGGGGGCCTACCCCATCACGACACGAAATGGTTTGCGTTGTTCCAGCGCCGATGCCTTTTTACGACCCGCCTTAGCGCGAAGAAACGTGGCGTTACGAAGCCACGCCCAGGTGCGCCACATTCTTTTCAAAGACCAACGCGCCATTGGCGTGCAATACAGCAGCGGCCTGGGCAGTGCGCTGACCACGGTTTATGCATCGGAAGAAATCGTATTGGCCGCAGGGGCCATTAACTCGCCACAAATTTTGCAACTCTCTGGCATCGGCCCGGCTGCACTGCTACACGAACACGGCATTCCCATTATCTTTGCCAATGAAGCAGTTGGCGCAGGACTGCAAGACCATCTGGGTATTAACTACACTTTTTCTTCCAAGGTGCCGACGCTCAACGGGGTATTGGGTTCTTGGTCCGGAAGATTAAAGGCGGGCCTGCAGTTTCTATTGCAACGCCGAGGTCCTTTGAGTATTGGAGTGAACCAAATGGGTGGAATGGTTCGTACCGATTCCGCGCAGGTCCGTCCCAATGTCCAACTTTATTTCAGCCCAATCAGTTATTCCGCGACTTTTGTGAACCAGCGCCCTTTGCTGCGCCCGGATTCTTTTCCCGGCTTCATCATCGGATTTAATCCTTGCAGACCCCACAGCCAAGGGCATATCCGCATTCGTTCCCACAATCCGTTTGATGCGCCGAAGATCGATCCCAACTACCTCAATGACGCGCGCGATCTTGCAGATGTTTTAGAAGGCGCACAGTTGATAGCCCGCCTGCAACAAACCCCATCGATGCACGCTCTGATTGATGCGCCCAAAGACATTGACTTGGCAAGCGCAAGCCTGCAATCCATTGAGGATGATTTTCGTCAGCGCAGTGGGACAGTGTACCACCCCTGTGGCACTTGCGCTATGCGACCTTTAGCCACTGGTGGCGTGGTCGACTCTCAATTGCGGGTTTACGGCTTAGAAGGTCTGCGCGTTGCAGACGCATCGATCTTTCCCACCATTACCTCTGCCAACACCAACGCCCCGGCGCTCATGGTGGGTCACCAAGCCGCTCGTTTTATTCTTTCCAGTGTTTAAAAAAACTGCCATGCCAAAAATCGCAAAGTTAGAAACCTTCTCCAATGAATTTGTTTGCTTTGTCAAACTCACCACCGATGCTGGCCAGATCGGTTGGGGACAAACCTCAACGTACAACGCGGACATCACCGCAACCATTTTTCACCGACAAGTTGCACCTTGGGCCTTGGGTGCAGATGCACTCGATATCAACGCGCTGATGCAAACGATCCAAGAGCGCGAACACAAATACCCGGGCAGTTACCGTTGCCGCGCACTGGCGGGTTTGGATACCGCGCTGTGGGACCTGCGCGGAAAAATTGAGCGCAAGCCCGTCGTCGAACTATTGGGCGGTCGCGCAAAATCACTGCGGGCTTACGCCTCCTCCATGAAGCGTGACATCAGCCCCTTGGCTGAGGCTGAGCGTTTGGTGCGCTTGCGCGATACACGCGGCTTTGATGCTTTCAAGTGGCGGGTTGCGGCGGAATGTGGGCGCGACGTCGATGAGTGGCCCGGACGCACCGAAGAGGTCATTCCTGTTGTTGCCCGCGCATTGGGTCAAGACGTTGCCAAGCTGGTGGACGCCAACAGCGGATTTTCTCCCGCGCGCGCCATTACGGTCGGGAAAATACTCCAAGCCGAAGGGATCAGCCACTTTGAGGAGCCCTGTCCGTATTGGAATTTTGAAGAAACCAAACAGGTCACGCAGGCGCTGGATTTGGATGTGACCGGTGGCGAGCAAGACTGGGACATACCCACGTGGCAACGCATGATGGATCAAGGTGTTGTGGACATTGTTCAACCCGACGTGATGTACATGGGCGGCATGACGCGCACCCTTGAAGTTGCCCACATGGCCGCGCTTGCGGGTTTGCCGTGTACGCCGCACAGCGCCAATCTCTCCTTGGTCACCATTTGCACCATGCACCTCTTAGGCGCCATCCCCAACGCCGGAAAGTACCTCGAGTTTTCTATCGAAGGGCCGGACTACTACCCTTGGCAACAAAACCTTTTCTTAGGCGACCCTTTTGCCGTACAAGACGGGAAAGTGCAAATTCCTTCTTCTCCCGGCTGGGGAGTTGAGGTCAACCCAGACTGGTTAAACGGGGCGAAACACCAACTCAGTGAACTGCAGCGCTAGGCAACGGCTACCAACTGCAGATACCAAAAAGCGAAGACCGCCGCCAATAAAAGCACAGCCACGCTGACCCACACTCGACTAATGCCTTCAGACGCACTTCCTTGTTTGCTACCAGTGACCATGGCGCGGGCTAAATTTTCGCGGTGCAGACGGCTCGCTACGATCACGCCAACGATGTGTATACCGACAAGGATGAGCATGATGTGTGACGAAACTTCATGCAACTCGGCGACCCACTCTCCGCCGATCTCGTTGAACGCTGCATAGCCCGTTGCAACGATCGCAATGCCTGACAAAATAAGCAATACGATGGCAACGGCCCCTACGGGGTTGTGCCCTACGAAGTGCTGTGGCTTCCCGTTGGCCATGGATTTTGCATACCGAACCACGGCTGCCGGGCCTTGCACAAAGTTCGTGAACCGCGCGTAGCGTGTTCCCACTACACCCCAAAGCAAGCGAAAGGCAATGAGTCCGCCTAAGGTGTAACCCAAAGTGATGTGAACCAAGCTCCATCGTTCGCTTTCTGATGTGAGGTAAGCCCCCGCAAAACAAAATACCAAAAGCCAGTGAAAAATGCGCGTGGGGGCGTCCCAGACGCGAATTGACGTTGGTGTTTTCATAAATTTTCTTTTCGTTGTTATTTTGGAATGCGAATTTGGTGTTCGCTGAAATTGCCGTCTGCCGCAGCACTGTGGCACGCAGCGCAATTGCCGGGGCCACCCACCGATGCCCGCTTAAAAACGCTGGGGCTCACTTCATCGTGCTTGCGAATGAACCACGCCGATTTACTAATTCGGTTTTCTGGCGGCACTTCGCTCACACGTTTGTACGTTCCCGCATTGGCTTCCAGCCATTTTCCGATTTGTGTCACAGTCGCAGTGTCTAAGGATGCGTCGGTTCCGTAGTGTTTTTGCAAACCACCCATGATATTTTTCCAAGCCGGTGCCGGTAGCATTCCGACAGGGTAGGCCAAGTGACAGGCCGAGCACTCTGCTTTGTATGCGGGCAAAACTGGGACTTTATTCACCGGCGAATCGGCCCACGCCGCGAATGAAAAAAGTGCGAAAGCAACCGCGACGATCCATTTGTTTTTATATTGCATGGTCAGAACTTTCTATATTTAAGATTTCAAACTGATCAGCCACGCTAAGACATCGGCCTTTTCGCTGGCGCTGCATTCGCGACCCACCACGTCATTGCAGTTGCGACGAAACCACTTTTCGGTTTTGGCGCTATCTGTAAACCGATCGGGGTTGAATGCGGGGGCCAGGGGACTAATGCGCTTTTCGGTCTTGGCATGTTTACCCTCTGCCTTTGGGTTAGAGGTATGGCAGGAAGCGCATGACCACTCAGCCCCGTGTTTGTTGTTAAAAAAGGCTTGGCCTTGGGAAATTTGCGGGGCCTGCCCAGACTGCGCAGCAAAGACCGCCAATTGTGCGGCAGGGGTGATGGCATGCGAAGGCGCTGCGATGCATAGAGCGGCTAAGACACTGCCCACAAAGCAGGTCAGAACACGGCGTTTGAGAATTGATTGCATAAAGCCTCCATACCCACGATGGTGGCTTATGAAAGTAAACGCTGTGTGAAGTTATGCCAAGCTAAGCCAAAGTTGGCAAAGAAATTTCTCAACAGTTAGCCCAACCCGCGAACAATCTCCATGGCTTGTTCAACGCGCTCGACTGCATGAATCGTCATGCCTTCGATCGGTTTTTTAGGAGCGTTGGCTTTAGGAACGACGGCCACAGTGAACCCCAACTTAGCAGCTTCTTTTAAGCGCTCTTGGCCTCGTGGAGCAGGGCGTACTTCGCCTGCGAGTCCGACTTCACCAAACGCGATAAATCCTTTGGGCAAAGGCTTTCCGCGTAGCGATGAGGTGATAGACAACATCACCGCCAAATCAGCTGCAGGCTCGCCTATACGTACACCGCCGACGGCATTGATAAAAACATCTTGGTCCATACAGGCCACACCCGCGTGGCGGTGAAGTACCGCCAACAACATCGCCAAGCGGTCTTTGTCGAGCCCCACGCTTAATCGCCGCGGGCTTGGGCCGCCGCTGTCCACCAAGGCTTGAATTTCCACCAAGAGCGGGCGCGTCCCTTCGAGCGTGACCATCACACAACTGCCTGGAACAGGCTCTGCGTGCTGGCTTAAAAAAATCGCGCTCGGGTTGCTCACGCCTTTGAGCCCGCGCTCGGTCATGGCAAACACACCGATTTCGTTAACTGCACCAAAGCGATTTTTGATGGCGCGAACCAAACGAAATTGGCTGTGCGTATCGCCTTCAAAGTACAACACGGTGTCTACCATGTGCTCCAAAACACGCGGCCCCGCCAACGCGCCTTCTTTGGTGACGTGGCCCACGAGAACGATGCAAACTCCGCTGGCCTTGGCAGCGCGGGTCAGGTGGGCGGCACATTCGCGTACCTGTGCCACCGAGCCAGGCGCTGAGGTGAGTTGGTCGGAATATACGGTTTGGATGGAGTCAATGACCGCAACATCAGGCCGAAGCTCAGTCAGCGTTGCGAGAATTTTTTCTAATTGAATCTCTGCCAACACCTTGACCTGAGAATGGTCTAGGCCCAAGCGGCGCGAGCGCAAAGCGACTTGGGCGCCGCTTTCTTCGCCGGTGACGTACAAGGTATTTTTACCCGCGCGCTGCAGTGCGTCGAGCGCTTGCAAAAGCAAAGTGGATTTACCGATACCGGGATCTCCACCGATCAGAACCACGCCGCCTTCCACAATACCGCCGCCCAAAACCCGGTCAAGCTCTTCGTGGCCGGTAGGTGTGCGCTCCACATCGCTGGCTTGGATGTCTGACAAAACCGCCACCTCGGCCGTTTTGGCAAGCGATGCAAAACGATTTTTGACTGCGGAATCGGCGTGTGCGACCGATTCAATCAGTGTGTTCCATGCGCCACAACTCGGGCACTTCCCCAACCATTTGGGGCTGGTTCCGCCACAGTCGCTACACGTAAATACGGTTTTATCTTTTGCCATAAGGCCGATAATACTGTATTTAAATACAGCTTATTTCTAGTTTATGGATCGACAGTCACCGGCACGCGCTGCGCTAAAGCGCACATGAGCTCATAGCCCACGGTTTGCGCACATACTGCGACCTCATCAATCGGCAAAATGTTCCCGTTGATTGCGCGGCCCCACAGCGTGACTTCGTCACCAATGCCTGCCTCTGGCGCGAGCGTTAAATCAACAGCCAACATATCCATGCTCACGCGCCCTACGGTGCGACTGCGAATGCCCGCAACCAAGACCGGCGTGCCCGTGGGACAAATACGCGGATAGCCATCGGCATAACCGCAAGCCACGATCCCGATGCGCATAGCCTCTGGTGCCACAAAGTTGGAGCCATAGCCTACGGTATCGCCTGCTTTTAAGTGTTGGGTGCCGATGATTTCGGCGTTCAAACTCATGGTGGGCTGCAATTGCCAATGCGCTGCATCGTGCTCAGGGTAGTCTGGCGCACTGCCGTACAGGGCGATGCCAGCGCGAACCCAATCGCCCGGTACAAGGCTGTGGCGCAAGATGGCGGCACTGTTGTGCAAGGTGCGCTCGCCGGGAAGTTCTGTGCTTGCCGCGTTAAAAGTTTCCATTTGCGCAGTCACTCCCGCCGGTCCGTCGGCATCGCTAAAGTGCGCCATCAGTGAAATCTCATCCACTTGGGGCAGCGCATTCAGTCGCGTCCACGCCGAGCGGTATTGCTCAGGCCGAAAGCCCAACCTGTTCATTCCCACATTCATTTTGAGAAAAACGCGGTGGGGCAGATTGGTTTTATGGGCAGCGAGCATGTCAATTTGGGCCTCGCTATGAACCGTGTGCCATAAATCCAACCGTGAACACAGCTCTAAATCGCGCAACTCAAAAACACCCTCCAACAACAGGATGGGCCCACGCCAACCCAGCCTTCTTAGGTGCTGCGCTTCTTCTAAATCAAGCAAGGCAAATCCATCGGCGCCGCGCAAACCTTCAAAGACCCTTTCGATCCCGTGGCCATAGGCATTGGCTTTGACGACAGCCCACACCCGCGCATCGGGAACAGCAGACTGAACAGCCTGTAGGTTATGACGCAAGGCTTGGGTGTGGATAGTGGCGCGAATCGGACGGGGCATGGCCTATTTTGGCACTTGCTGGCGTGCTATAACCCCTGCACTCTTAGGAAGCGACCACACCACCCATGAAACGCGGCTTTTTTACCATCATGTCGGCGCAGTTTTTCAGCTCGCTGGCAGACAACGCATTGTTTGTGGGCGCGGTGCAATTACTGCGAAGTTCACAAGCACCCGAGTGGCAACAAGCCGCGCTGGTGCCGATGTTTGCTTTGTTTTACGTCGTCTTGGCGCCTTTTGTCGGGGCATTTGCAGACGCCTACCCTAAGGGCCGGGTCATGTTGGTGAGCAACGGCATCAAAATTGTGGGTTGTTTGATGATGCTTTTTGGTAGCCATCCTTTGATGTCCTATGCCATCGTCGGTTTGGGGGCTGCCGCTTATTCCCCTGCAAAGTACGGGATCTTGACCGAATTACTTCCAGCCTCTCAATTGGTCAAAGCCAACGGTTGGATTGAAGGCTTGACGATTGCTTCTATTATTTTGGGCGTGCTCTTAGGCGGCCAAATGGTCGGCCCAAATATCGCGCCCTATTTGTTGTCACTGGACTTGCCGTTTTTAGAAACCGGCATCGACAGCGCGCCAGAAGCCGCGATCAGCGTTTTAATTTTGGTGTACCTCTTAGCCGCTTGGTTTAACACCCGCATTCCTGACACCGGCGTTGCCATGCGCCCCTTGCCGCGCAACCTCGTCAGCCTGCTGCCTGATTTCTGGCAATGCAATAAACGCCTGTGGAGCGACAAGCTAGGCCAAATTTCTCTGAGCACCACGACGCTTTTTTGGGGCGTGAGCGGCAATTTACGTTACATCGTTTTGGCTTGGGCTTCGGTGGCTTTGGGCTATACCGTGACCCAAGCGTCGGCCTTGGTCGGCGTCGTCGCTATCGGCACCGCCGTAGGCGCGGTGGCAGCGTCATTGCGTATGCGCTTAGAGCATGCAACTTTGGTCATGCCGCTTGGAATTGGCATGGGGATATTGGTGCTTTTATTGAACTTCATCACCAACGTATGGGTGGCGGCCCCCTTCCTTATTTTGCTCGGCGGCTTGGGTGGATTTTTAGTGGTTCCCATGAACGCTTTGCTTCAACACCGTGGCCACAACTTGATGGGTGCGGGGCGCTCTATCGCCGTGCAAAATTTCAACGAGCAAGCCTGTATTTTGTTGTTGGGCGGCTTGTACAGCCTGTCCACCGGCATGGGGCTCTCCGCCTTTGGTGCCATCAGTGTCTTTGGCATTTTGGTTGCTGGCTTTATGTGGCTGATTAAGCGCTGGCACAGCTACAACTGCCGAGAACACGGTGCGGAAGTGGAACACCTGCTCGACATCGCACGCAACGACAACCTGCACGGCTAGCCCTCGTGAAAAACGCACTCGCCGCTTTGGCATTGGTAGTCAATGCTTTTTGTTACGGCGTGATGTGGTGGCCGTTTCGCTACCTGCAAGACCACGGCATTCACCCCCTGTGGGCGACCGTGCTTGTGGATTTAGTAGCTCTGACTTTCATCTTCGCCGCGAACCCCAAAATTTGGCGCCACTTTAGTGCCTTCCCCGGCCTATGGGTGCTATTGATCGGCGCAGGAATGACCAACGTCGGCTTCAACTGGGCGGTAACGATCGGAGACGTCGTACGGGTTGTCATCTTGTTTTACCTCATGCCCGCGTGGGTGGTTTTATTGGCGTGGCCGCTGCTCGGAGAAAAACCCACATGGAAGTCTTTGGGTCGTTTGGTGATGGCACTGTGCGGCGTGGTGATTGTTCTTAAAACGCCGGAATCGCCGTGGCCGTGGCCGGAGAACATGGCCGATGGCTTGGCGCTCTTGGGCGGCTTTAGCTTTGCGCTGACTAACATCATGCTGCGCAAACTCAGCGGACCGCCTCCCGCGGCTGTGACGGTTGCGATGTTTGGGGGGGGCGCAGTGATGTGTACTTTGGCGGCTTTGCTGGGAATGCAACAAGGATTGGTGGGCGCACTGCCGAGCAAGGCTACCGACTGGGTTGTCGCCGTTTTGGGTTTGAGCTTGATGATTTCAGTAGCCAATTTGGCGTTGCAGTTCGGCGCCTCGCGCCTAAAGGCCAACACCACATCGCTCATCATGCTGTGTGAAGTGATTTTTGCCAGCGTTTCCTCCGTGCTTTTAGGCGCAGGCACGATCAGTATGCGCGTGGCTTTAGGTGGCGGATTGATTTTGCTGGCAGCACTGCTCGCTACGCTAAGCTCGACGCCTTCGCCAAACCCATCCACTGGAGAACCGCAATGACCACCGCCTACGATTTTGAAGCCCTGTCAATTGAAGGCCAACCCGTCCAACTCAATGACCTGCAAGGCA
>SXSX01000233.1 GCA_005793295.1 Burkholderiales bacterium
GCAGTGCAACCAGATTTCTCCTGGTGCGTCATCAATCCCTTCGGCGCGAAGCACGTCATCCAACCAAGCCAAAGCGCCACCCTCTCTGTCACTGCGCCCGTCGCCATGGTCTTTGTCAAAAAAACTCAGCGCAGAAAACCGGTTCACTGCCAACGCACCGCTGCCGTTTTTTAAGCTGCGCATGGGCAGCATTAAAAAATAGGTACGGTAAGCAAACGCGTGACGTTTGGGCTGGAGCCGAGTGTGGCGGACTTGGCCAAAACCGATACAGGGTTGGGCGTTAAACAGCATCGGTCTTAGCATCCAAGGCCGAGCAAAGGTTGCAAACGGTTAGCAACGTCCAGACCCGACTTCAACCCGTCTTCGTGAAAGCCATAACCGGTCCATGCGCCGCAAAAATACGTGTGCTGTTGGCCTTGCAGGGCGGGTACTTGGGCCTGCGCTTCTATAGCGGCCAAATCAAAAACCGGGTGGGCGTAATCAAATACGCCGTGAACATGACGTGGGTTGATTTCTTGTAAGGGGTTAAGCGACACCACCACGGGCTGCTGAAAGGGCAAGGGTTGGAGCTTGTTGATAAGGTAATGCAAGCAAACGCGCTGTGCTTGATGGGAACTGTCAGAATGGGCGCAGCGCTCATAGTTCCACGCTGCCCATGCCAGCGGCCGTTTGGGAAGCACCGACGTGTCGGTGTGCAAAACTGCTTGGTTGGCTTGGTAAGAAATCGCGCCCAGCACCGAGCGCTCTTGTGCGCTGGCGTCGCCCAGCAAGGCCAGGCTTTGGTCGCTGTGGGTTGCCAAAATCACTTTGTCAAAGCGTTCGGTCTGCCCGAGGCTGGTAATCAAAACGCCTTGCGCGTCGCGCGCAATAAGCGCTACGGGCGTGTTGAGCCGCTTGTCTTTAATCTGGGCCGTGATTTTTTCTACGTAGTTGCGGGCCCCGCCCGTTACCGTCCACCACTGAGGCCGATTGCTAACCTGAATCAAGCCGTGGTTATGGCAAAAACGAATCATCGTAGCTACGGGAAACTCCAACATCTGGTCTGTGGGGCAACTCCAGATACAACCGAGCATTGGTAAAAAATACCAGTCTTGAAACTCAGGCGAAAAGGCGTGTTGCTTTAAAAACTCCCGCAAGGGCTGCATCAACTCACCTTCGCCGTTGCGCACTGCGATGTCAGTTGCAAGACGATTAAAGCGAAGCACGTCACGCAACATGACGTAAAAACGCGGGTTGAGTAAATTGCTGCGCTGGGCGAATACGGTGTTGAGGTTGCTGCCGCTCCACTCCAAGGCGCGCTGCGCGGTGCGTTGAGGAACCTGAACTGAAAAAGACATGTCCGATGGGGTGGTGGCCACTCCCAACTCTGCAAACAGCGCGATGAGCTGCGGGTAAGTACGCTCGTTAAAGACCAAAAAGCCGGTGTCTACGCCATGGGACATCGGGCCTTGGGGCGTATCTAGCGTGAGGTCCACCGTGTGGGTGTGGCCGCCGAAGTAGTCGCCTGCTTCAAACAATGTAATTTCGGCGTGCGAATGCAAGCGGTGCGCAGCAGCTAATCCGGAAATCCCAGAACCGACGATTGCAATTTTCATAAAGCTTAGATTTTATTAATTTGCACTATAAGGTATTTTTGTGACTGGTTGGTATTTTTATGAAATAAAGGGTATTTATGGGCCATACTCCAACCCCTAAAGCCTCCATTTTGATCAGGGCGATTGGTTTGTTCGTCAGTGCTTTGTCATACCTGCGACCTAAAATTGACACACCTAGAAAGGTTGCCATGCTTTACCCAGAACTTTTTAAACAATTGGAATCCGTGCGTTGGGACATGGAGCGCGATATCCCTTGGGATACCTTTGATGCGTCCACGCTTTCCGACGAACAAGCCGCCACCATCAAAATGAACGCCATTACCGAGTGGTCTGCTTTGCCGGCCACAGAAATGTTTCTTCGCGATAACCGTGGCGACAGCGACTTTTCTGCCTTTATGTCGATCTGGTTTTTTGAGGAACAAAAGCATTCATTGGTGCTGATGGAGTATTTGCGCCGGTTTCGCCCCGACTTGGTTCCAACGGAAGAAGAGTTGCACAACGTGCGCTTTGAGTTTGATCCCGCGCCGCCCTTAGAAACCTTGATGCTGCATTTTTGCGGTGAGATTCGCCTCAACCACTGGTACCGCCGCGCCAGCGATTGGCACACCGAACCGGTCATCAAAGCCATCTACACCAAGCTCAGCCAAGACGAAGCCCGCCATGGCGGCGCCTACCTGAAATACATGAAACGCGCGATTCAGAACGTAGGCTTAGAAGCTAAGATCGCTTTTGCCAAAGTCGGCGTTTTGATGGCCAGTGCCCGTCGCACCACGCAAGCCCTGCACCCCACCAATTTGCATGTCAACAAAGCGCTGTTCCCCAACGACACGATTCAAAGCCGGCTGCCTGACCCCGAGTGGCTCGAGCGCTGGTTGGATACGCAAATCAATTTTGATGCGGTGTGGGAAACCAAGGTCGTTGAACGAATCTTGCATAACCTGAGTTTGCTGATGGAACGCATTTTCCCCACAGTCCAAGACCTCAACAAATACCGCAAAGAACTCACGCAAGCGCAGCTAGCCGCTTCCACCGCCGGGGCTGCTAGCATGCCTGCATGAACCCAACGCTTGCTCCGCCTGAATTTCTTCGCAAAATTTGCGAGCGCGAACACCTTGCGGCGGCGCTTGCCGCGTTGCCCAAACCGTGGGTCTTTACC
>SXSX01000234.1 GCA_005793295.1 Burkholderiales bacterium
CACCGAAAACAAAGCGGTAGTTTTAAACGACTCTAAGTAAGTGTCATCGCGCCACAAAGCGGCAAAGTTACCCAAGCCGCTCCATTGAACGGACATGCCAAAGGCGTCCGATTGCTGAAACGACTGCAACAAAGCCTGGCCTGCAGGCCAAAAAAAGAACGCCAAAACGATGAAGCCTTGGGGTGCGATCAAAACCCAAGGCAACCAGTTGGACCGAAAAATAACTTTTTTATCGATGCTCAAAATCATTCAAGCCAGCCGACGCGAACGCCAGCTGGCTTGCCTAGAGATCAGACCTGAACAATCAGGACTTGTTGGCTTTTTCAAATTTTTCGAGCAATTCGTTGCCACGCTTGACGATACTGTCCAAAGCTTCTTTGGCGGTCTTCTTGCCTGCCCAGACTTGTTCGAGTTCTTCGTCTTCAATGGTGCGGATTTGCACATAGTTCCCCAAGCGGATACCGCGTGACTTTTCGGTGGTCTTGCGGATCATTTGGTTGACCGATATATCGGTACCGGGATTTTGCTTGTAAAACCCAGATTCTTCAGTCATCTTGAAGGCGGCCATGGTCACAGGCAGGTAGCCGGTGCGTTTGTGGTTAACCGACTGAACGACTGGGTCAGACAGGTAGTTAAAGAATGCGGCAACTCCCTTGTACTCTTCGGTTTTTTTGCCGGCCATGGCCCAGAGACTAGCACCACCGATGACTGTGTTTTGCGGTGCGCCGGGCACATCAGGGTAGTAAGGCAAGGTACCCACAGCGAACTTGAACTTGGCGTTTTTGCTGATGCCTGCATAAGCAGCCGACGAGTTGGTGTACATCGCGCATTCGCCAGATTCAAAAGTTGCGCCGGCGGTACCTGCACGGCCCTTGTAGATGAAGAGGCCTTGTTGGGCCATATTGCCCAAGTTCTCAATATGGCGCACATGCAAAGGCGAGTTAACAACCAACCGGGCGTCCATGCCCTTCATGCCGTTGCCTTTGGTGGCCAATTCGGTGTTGTGCCAAGTAGAGAAGCTCTCCAACTGGGTCCAACCTTGCCAAGCGGTGGTGAAAGGGCACTTATGGCCGCTGGCTTTGAGTTTGGCCGCAGCCAAAGCGACTTCAGGCCAGGTTTGAGGGAGCTTGTCGGTCGAGACGCCAGCGGCCTTGAGGGCGTCCACGTTGAACCACATGACGGTGGTCGAGCTGTTGAACGGGAAAGACATCATTTGGCCGTTGGGCGCGGTGTAGTAACCGGACACTGCGGGCACGTAGGATTTGGGGTCAAACTTGTAACCAGCATCGCGCATGATTTTTTCTGCCGGAACCACCACGCCATTGGAGGCCATCATAGTGGCAGTGCCCACTTCAAACACCTGCAAAATGTGCGGGGCATTACCAGCACGGAAGGCGGCCACAGCCGCAGTCATTGATTCGTCATAGTTGCCCTTGAAGACGGGCACAATTTTGTAATCTTTTTGCTTGCCGTTGAAATCTTTAGCAATATCGCCAACCCATTCGCCCAAGGCGCCAGACATGGAGTGCCACCATTGGATTTCGGTTTGGGCTTGAACATTTCCAGACATTGCTACGAGCGCAACTGCACAGGTCACAAATAGTTTATTGATTTTCATATGACATCCTAAAGAAAAAATAGTGGTGAAAGTAGAAATCCAATTACTTGGCATCAACCAAGGCTTTGATATCTAGCAAGGTCAGTTCGTTGTCGTCGGGTTGACCCAGCTTTCTGCCCGAGGAGTAAGGAAAGTTGTTGTCGTTAACTACAACGATATGGTGTGCGTCAACAACGGTCAGGCCTTCAGGTCCAAGGTGGGGAAGAACAAACGTTTCTTCGTTAGGTCCGCGTTTTGCAATTCGTTTAGGGTTTGCAATTTTGGTTAGGTCAATGAAGGCTACTTTTTTGACAAAGCCATCGGCATCGGTTTGGGCAAAATCAATTTTGTAAATACGTTTGAACTTTGCTGGTCGTGTAAAGCAATCGGTACGCGGCTCATCTTTGCAAACGACTTCTGATCCTTCGGTCATGTCATCGCGCTCAATCACCAAGCCTGTAGTGGTGCTTAGCATCTGAAAATCCGCTGCAATGTTGCCCACTTCTTCGAACGCATACTTCCATTGGCGCGTACTGTAAGTTTTGGTGGCAGCGTCGAGCTCCAAAATACGTGTGAAGGGCTTACCTTTGTGCATTTCTTGGGTCTTGGAGGCTGCGTCCCACAAAGGCCACTCGAACATCGGGTAAAGAGTTTTACCATCCAAAGACTTAGCCATGGGCTCAAAACCACCCGAGCGACGGGTTTCAAAAGTGTAATCACCGGGGTAGTTAGGCAAGCGGCCATTCATGTAATGGTCGGGGCTGCGGTGTGCCTTGCCACCAACTACAGTTTCAATTACGCCGAGCACTTTTCCTTGCTGCGTTACGCGCAGAACGTAAGGGCCAAACTCGTCCCCAATCCACCATTCATCGCCTACGATTTGAATGGATTCTGGATCAAAATCAATCCCGGTTAAGAATCGCTCGGCCGTAGCTTCATTTTGAATCGCAAAGGGGACCTTGCGATCGGGATCTTTCAAAAATGTAGTTTTGAGACGGGTCACTTCCCCTTTGGCCCAATTCGCCTTGACATGGTGCACCATCAACAGCGCATCTTGTGAGTTGAGTTTGCTTCCAAAACCGTTGTCGGTCAAAGCGATGAACTCGTCTTTGCTCAGTGAAATAATTCCAGAAAATCCTTGAACCGACTGACCTTTGATAGGCAAACTTCCGCCAGATTTGCGCGGGTACTTCGAATCACCAACAAATGTGATGCCATCAATGCTGTTGAGCACTTCGGTGCGCTGGCGATTGGCCGCATTAAATTTACCAGCAGTTTCAAAAAATACGCCCGCAGACTTGGGGGCAGCTACCGTTGAGTTAAAGGCTAGGGCGGCGTGACCCGCTAAGACGGCGGTCACTTCCGTCTGCGCCCAAGCGCAAGAACCAGACAATACAAAAAAGAAGGCGAGGCTTCGGGCAACAGGCAGTGGCTTAAAAGAATGCATGGTGTTCAAACTCCTTTGTGTGAAACTTGAAGATACATGCCCTATATGAATGAATAATGACAGACAAAAAAAACGTGGCATGTGCCACGTTTTTTCAAAAGATTGGGGGTGAAGCTTTACCCGCGCAATTTCTCCGCTATCTGGGCGACCCGAGCGCCATAGGCCTTTGCTGTATCCAAGTCGCCTTTGGGAATGTCGGCGGCTGGGCTGGTTGGGCCTACTTGGGTCATGAGACCGGAGGCGGAGCCCAAACGGTTCAAGGTGCCATCGTTGGGGATGGCTTGGCCAACCCAGACCATGCCGAGTTGCATCGACAAGGTGATGAAGTATTGCAGCGTAGAGAGCTTGTCGCCGCTCAAGTTGGAAGAGATCGTGAAGCCACCTGCCACTTTGTCTTTCCATGCACCGCTCATCCATTGCTTGGACGATGCGTCAGCAAACTTCTTGAACTGCCAAGACACGGAGCCCATGTAGGTGGGTGAGCCCATCAGAATCGCATCGGCAGCGTCTAAGGCAGCCCAGTCGGATTCGGTGATATTGCCGTCGGCGTCAATCGCGATGAGCTGGGCGTTGGCGCCCTCAGCGACCGATTGCGCAATGCGTTGGGTGTGGCCGTAGCCAGAATGGTAAATAACAACTGATTTGTTCATAAAAAGTACAGGTTAAAAATGGGAATGAATGAGGTTAAATCAAGATTTGCGAGCGTCAAGGCTGATACTGCCAGCGCCAAATGCGGTGAGCGCAAGTAAGCCGCCGGCAATCGCGATGTTCTTCATGAACATGATTTGTTGCATCTGCATGGCTTCAGGCGTGGCGCTCCAAAACGCGTGGAAAAACACACCAGCAACCACCGTAAAAAGAGCCATCAACAACGCCGCCCAACGGGTATGAAAACCAAACAAGAGGGCTAACGCACCGCCCACTTCAACGACCACCGCGATGGCTGCGCCGAGTTCAGGCATGGGCAAGCCCACTGAACCGATGTAGCCGACGGTTCCAGCGAAGCCCGCAATTTTGGAAATACCAGCAGGTAAAAATAGTGCAGCCATCAAGACGCGGGCGATGAGGGCAAACAGGTTTTGGGATTTATCAAACATAGTTATCTTTCTTCAAGGGTTAAAAATTAAGGGGCCAGATCAAAGACCAAGACTTCGGCGTCTTGGCCATGTGAAAAAGTAAGTTGGGTTTCATCTTCAATCAACAAAGCGTCACCGGTTGTGATCGCTAGGCCATTGACACGCAACGCTCCACGCAAAACTTGGACATACGCTTTGCGGTGGGGATCGAGCTCAAGACTTGCCGTTTGGTCGGCTGTAAACAGACCGCTGAACATGCGGGCATCCGCATGGATGAGGACTGCGCCGTTGTCTCCCGTTGGCGAAGCGACCAAGCGCAAGACACCAGATTTTTCCGGGGTAGTAAACGTTTTTTGTTCATAGCTGGGTTCAATGCCCCGCACATTGGGCTCAATCCAAATTTGGAGAAAGTGTGTTTGCGCACCCTCGGCGTGATTGAACTCGCTGTGCTGAACGCCGCTGCCCGCGCTCATGCGCTGGACATCACCCGGCGGGATTCCTTTGACATTGCCCATGCTGTCTTTGTGGGCCAATTCGCCTGACAAGACGTAACTAATAATTTCCATATCGCGGTGGCCATGGGTGCCAAAACCGGTTCCCGGGGCAATGCGGTCTTCGTTCACCACCCGTAAATTTCCCCAGCCCATGAACTGGGGGTCGTAATACCCAGCAAACGAAAAGCTGTGGAAGGATTTGAGCCAGCCGTGGTCGGCGAAACCACGTTCAGAGGATGTGCGTAAATTCAACATAGGGACGAATGTAGCCTTGAAAGAAAAGCAAACAGTCCATCAAAATTGATGGCATCATTCAATTTAATTCAACTCAAACGGTTTTCTCATGCAATCTGCTCAAGAATTATTAACCCCCGACACCTTCGCCATGCTCCAAACCATCGAGGTAACCGGCAGCTTTGCAGGCGCGGCCCGCGCTTTGGGCTTGGTTCCCAGTACGTTGACTTACCGAATCAGGCAACTTGAAGACGCATTAGACGTTTTACTTTACGACCGCAGCTCTCGCCAAGCCAAACCCACCGAAGCAGGCGCGGAATTGTTGCGCGAAGGCAAGCGCTTACTCAAAGACATTGACGCGGTGGCCAACCGAGTGAAACGGGTAGCCACGGGTTGGGAATCGGAATTCACCGTAGCGGTTGACGCGATCATTTCCCGAGCAACGGTCTTGGAATTGTGCGAGAGTTTTTTTCAGCAATCCGCCCCAACCCGACTGCGACTGCGCGAAGAAACGCTCTCAGGAACACTGGAAGCCTTGACCTTGGGGCAAGCCGATTTAGCCATCGGCGTAGGCGCAGATGCCTCTGCCCATGCCGACGTGCATCTCAAACCCATTGGCACCGCAGCGTTCGTGTATGCCGTTGCCCCTCACCATCCAGTGGCGCACGCCCCCGAGCCTTTAAGTGACAGCACCTTGCAACAGCACCGCGCGGTTGCGGTCTCTGACTCGGTGCAACGGGGCGTGGGCTTGACTTTGGGTTTACTTCACGGACAAGATGTATTTACGGTAGGCAGCATGCAGGCCAAGCTAGACGCCCAGCTGCGCGGATTAGGCGGAGGCAACCTGCCCTTGGCGATGGCGGCTCCTTACATCACCGCGGGGCACTTGGTCGTTAAGAAAACCGAACGCGCGATTCGGCAATTTACGATTCACTACGCGTGGCGGGGCGGCAAAAGCAGCGCCCAAGGCCGCGCATTGCAGTGGTGGCTGGCCCAATTAGAAAGCCCTGCAACCCGAACCGCCCTGCTTGAGCGCCATCACAGCAACTAAACCCGTGCGCACGGGTGTACAGTCAGCCTCATAAACACCATTTCAGGAGAATAGACGCATGACAAAACCAAGCAAAAATATCGCCATCGTGGGCGCAGGCATGGCGGCTATTACCTGTGCCAGAACGCTTGTTCAGGCGGGACATCGGGTGACCGTGTTTGAAAAAAGCCGGGGCGTGGGCGGACGCATGTCAGCCCGAAATAGTCCTTACGGAACCTTTGACCACGGAGCGCAGTACTTTACGGTGCGTGATGTACGCTTTGTCAAAGCGCTTCAAACCACGCCCAAAGCCTGCAAACCTTGGAGCGCCAACATGGTTCGCGTTCTTGACGAACACGGGCGCATTGCATCTGCCGCTTTGCCATCGCGCGAACCCCATTGGGTTGCCACGCCGGGTATGAACGCGTTAGTGAAGGCCTGGGCCGAGCCATTAGCCTCTAACCTGATTCACGAAACCCGGGTCACCCATTTGGAAACCGACGCGCTCAATCCGAAACAATGGCAACTGCGAACCAAGGGCGCTGACGACAGCGTCCACGTCATGGGCGGATTTGATGCCGTGGTTTTAGCTGTTCCCAGCCCCCAAGCCCACGTCTTGTTACACACCGCCCCTTCTTCAAAAAACTTCAATGTAGGAGCGCTTGAACAGATTGAAAGCGTCGCGGTCGCACCCTGCTGGACGATGATGTTGGCATTCCCCCAAGCCGTCCAGCCGGGCCTGACATCTTTAGGCCCCCAATGGAACGCAGCGCGTAGCACCCACCACCGCATTGCTTGGTTAGCCCGAGAATCCAGTAAACCAGGCCGTGGCTTGATTGAGCGTTGGACGGTTCAAGCCAGTTCCGAATGGTCTCAAGAACATTTACAAGACGACAACGTCCGCGTAGAAGCCAAGTTACTGAAAGCGTTTTCTGAGGTCACTGGAATTCGAGCCGTACCGTCCTTTGTTGATTCCCACCGTTGGTTGTACGCTAAAACAGAAAAGGCCTTGGGAAAAAGTCACCTCTTCAATACCAAATCAGGCTTGGGCGTGTGTGGCGATTGGTGTTTAGGCCACCGGGTGGAAGACGCGTTTGTTTCCGGTTTGGAAATGGCGCTCGCCATCGGCTAATTCTCAATCACCGCTGCGCGTGAGCCGCTACGTCGGACGCTTTGCCCCCTCGCCTACGGGCCCTTTGCATGCGGGCTCCTTGGTTGCAGCGCTTGCGAGTTGGTTGGATGCGCGAGCCCACGCGGGCGCGTGGTTGGTTCGGATTGAAGATGTAGACACCCCTCGCACCATCCCGGGCGCAGACCAAACCATTCTTCACCAATTGGCAAGTTGTGGTTTGTATCCTGATGCGCCGCCCACATGGCAAAGCCAGCGCACAAGCCTATACCAACGGGCACTCACACAGTTGCAAGCTGATGGCATGGTTTATCCCTGCACTTGTTCACGCAAAGACATTACCGATGCGTGGGCGGCGTTAGGTGAACAGCGCCCACGCAACAGCGACCTGATCTATCCAGGAACATGCAGAAACGCGGCCCATGTCAAAAGCCCTTTTGCTTGGCGCGTACGAACGGAGCAACCGCATCGCAGCACATCAATCACTTGGACTGACCGACGTTTAGGATCACAAAGCCAAGACGTTGAAACCGCGGTGGGTGACTTTGTGGTGCAACGCGCTGACGCGTGCTTTACCTACCAACTCGCCATGGTGGTTGACGATGCCGAACAAAGCATCAGCCATATCGTGCGCGGAGAAGATCTCGCAGACAACACAGCTCGCCAAATTTGGCTACAAGGTTGCCTAAACGTACCGACCCAAAAGTACTTGCACACCCCATTGGTTGTAGGCCCCAACGGGGAAAAGTTATCGAAACAAAATGGAGCGACCGCTCTAGATAGCTCTCAACCCTTGCATGCTTTGAACGACGCTGCCCTTGTTTTAGGTTTGTCGTCCGCACAAGGCAGCGTTGCGGAGGCCTTGCTGGCTTGGACACAGCAGTGGCCGTTTTCAAAAGCCTAAAATCAGGCTCGATCACCAGCTTGCGAAATGCAGCTGCTTTTTTATGCCGAACCAATCTTCCCTACCTCTCCCCGTCCCATCCTCGCCCGCCGAATCGCACGCAGACAAGCCCTTCATGCGAACGATCAAAAGCTTTGTCAAACGCGCAGGCAGAACCACCACCGGCCAAGCCAAAGCTTTTGAGGAGCATGGGCCCCAATTTTTGGTGCCCTACCAAACCCACGCACTAGACTTCGCTGCGGCGTTTTCCAACGCGCACGGCAATACGCTCCTAGCAAACGCACCCTTGGTTTTAGAAATCGGCTTTGGCATGGGGGAAGCGACAGCCCACATTGCCGCCGTCATACCTGACACCCGATTTTTTTGCTGCGAGGTCCATGAACCTGGCGTGGGCGCTTTGCTCAAACGCATTGGCGAACAAAACCTACACAACATTCGAATCTGCGCACACGATGCAGTGGAAGTCATTGACCACATGATTCCTCTTCAATCCCTTGACGGTGCGCACATTTTTTTTCCTGACCCATGGCATAAAACCAAACACAACAAGCGCCGGCTGATTCAGTCGCCCTTAGTTGCCAAACTCAGCCAACGACTCAAAGTGGGTGCCTACTTGCACTGCGCAACCGACTGGCAGCCTTATGCAGAACAAATTTTGGAAGTTTTAGGCAACGAACCGTTGCTTAAAAATCGGGCTACTGCGAGTCACCCCGAGTTAGAAGGCTATGCGCCCAAGCCGCACTATCGCCCGCTCACCAAGTTTGAAAACCGCGGCATTAAACTCGGCCACGGGGTTTGGGACATCGTATTTGAACGCGTCTAAGCCGCCTCCGCACCGTGACGGCGTCGGGCCCAGCCGCGTGGTCTTGCCACAAGGCGCGTGGCCTACGCTCTTAGATTTTTTAGCCGAACGCTTTGCGCATGTTGGGCGCGAGGAGTGGTTGATGCGCATGCAAAACGGCGACGTTTTGGATGGCCAAGGTAAGGGTTTGAACGCTCAAGCGGGATACACCCCGCTTCAGACCATTCACTACTTTCGTACACTCCATCAAGAAACACCGATCCCATTTCAAGAAACCGTCTTGTTTCAAAACGAACACTTGGTCGTGGTGGACAAGCCCCATTTTTTACCAGTCATGCCTTCAGGAAAATACCTGCAAGAAACGGTTTTGGTTCGACTCAAAAATAGACTAGGTTTAATCGATTTGGTGCCGATTCACCGCATTGACCTCGACACCGCTGGCCTGGTGCTTTTCTCCTCGAACCCAAAAACCCGCGACGCCTACCACGCGCTGTTTCGTGACCGCGCTATCGATAAAACCTACGAAGCCATCGCCCCTTGGAACCCTGCATTGGAATGGCCGCAAACGCGAGAAAGCCGCATCGAAGTGTCTTCGCATTTCATGCAACAAGCCGAAGTACCCGGCATCCCCAACGCCTTGACCCACATCACACCCATCGAAATCTTGGGCGCATGGGCGCGTTACCAGCTAAAACCCGTGAGCGGTCAACGTCACCAACTGCGCGTACACATGGCCGCTTTGGGTCTGCCGCTGCTATGGGATGGCATGTATCCAACGCTCACACCTGAAGGCTCAAGCGACGTCAGCAAGCCATTGCAACTGTTAGCGAAGTCGATTGCGTTTACCGATCCCGTGGGCAAGAAAGCTATGCTTTTTGAGAGCAAGCAAAACTTAATTAGCTTGGCGCAACTGGCCTAGTTATTCAAAGGAATGCAAGGTTAAATTTTGTAAACGTAATCGGACTGCGCTTTGGCTATTTACAGTTAACTGCTCTTTCTTGCTAACGATGACAGCTTTACGTTGACTTTGTTTGCATTCATGCAACCGTCACATGGCATTCATAGCCGTATGCCTCAGTGCATTGAAATAAGTACCTAGATCGGTAGTTTCCCAACCAACCAGAGGATTTTGATATGGATAACGGTGCTTATGAAAAATTCCGCCAGGAAAATCCGGTGGTCAATACGCTGCTGACGACCTATGAACATCTAACCATGTTTCCTGAAAAATTGACGAGTACGGAAATCTTCCTGATTGCAATATTCCTATTGCTTGCGATCTATGCAGTTATAAGGCTGATTAAGAAATTGAAAAAATTGGGCGCGTAGCTTGAAACCAAATCGGGTAAAAAGCACGTCATGCGTTCAAAGTGCGGTATCTCAGAGTAACCGGCTAAAGGTAACGACATGATCAACTTTGGCGCGTATGCCGATCCATTCACCCACGGAATGGTCATGGTGGCTAGGAACGTGCGCTAAAACAGTTTCTCCGGTTTTTAAGCGCAGGGTATATAAAAACTCTGAGCCGCGAAATGATTTGCGAATGATCTCGGCTTTGACCGGTGCGTCGTCGTCGTGAACGATGTCATCGGCACGCAGCAGCACATCGCATTCGCTTAATGCAAACGTGCTGGGCAGTGGGCACTCGGCTACGTCGACCAAGTCACCCATGGGCGTGTGCACCACCACGTGATTGTTTTTTTCACTCAGTGTGGCATGCGTAAACACGCCGTGGCCAATGAACTCGGCCACAAAGCGCGTTGCAGGGCGGTGGTACAGCGTATAGGCATCGTCCCACTGGTGCAAGCCGCCTTCCGACATGACGCCAATCACATCACCAATGGCAAAGGCTTCCATTTGGTCATGCGTCACAAACAGGGCGGTGGTTTGCGCTTCTTTCAAAATGCCACGCACTTCCAAGGCCAAGCGTTCGCGCAATTCCACATCCAAGTTAGAGAACGGCTCGTCGAGAAGCAAGAGTTGCGGCTTGGGTGCCAAAGCACGGGCCAAGGCCACGCGCTGCTGTTGGCCGCCCGATAACTCGTGTGGGTAACGCTGTGCACTGCTGCTCAAGCCCACCAGCGCCAGCACCTCGCGCACACGCGCTTCGCTCTCGGCACGGGGTAACTTGTGCAGGCCAAAGCGCACGTTGTCGTGCACGCTTAAATGGGGGAACAGGGCATAGTCTTGAAACACCATGCCAATGCGGCGCGACTCGGGAGCCACATGCACTTGACCACTACTGACCACCGATTGGGCCAAACGAATTTCACCCGCACTGGCACGTTCCAGACCCGCCACTGCACGCAACAGCGTGGTGTTGCCGCAGCCAGAGGGGCCAATCAGCACGCCC
>SXSX01000235.1 GCA_005793295.1 Burkholderiales bacterium
CAGCATGTGCGGTTTTTACATCCTCAGGGTTGGACCTACTTTGATACGCTTCGCCAAAAGCTACACTGGAACGAGGGAGTGGCATAAAAAGTGGGATTGAAACGCATTGTTCTGCGCGATTTCGTTATCGTCGATGAACTCGATTTAGACCTCGAAAGCGGTTTCACGGTTTTGACCGGAGAAACCGGCGCGGGTAAATCGATCTTGATTGACGCACTCCAACTGGTGACCGGAGCGCGCGCCGATGTGGGCGTGATTCGAGAGGGCGCTCAACGAACCGACGTGAGCGCCGAATTTGATTCTCCCGATGCTCTCTCCCCCTTTCTTGAAGACGCTGGTTTTGAATGTTCTGAGATCTTATTGCTACGGCGAACCGTAGACCTCACTGGCAAAAGCCGCGCTTGGGTCAATGGCAGTCCCGCCACCGCCCAACAACTGCGTCACCTTGGTGAGTATTTGCTCGATATCCATGGCCAACATGCGTGGCAAAGCCTGACGCGACCTGACGCCGTGCGCGGTCTGCTCGATGGATATGCGCAAATTTCAACCCAAAAATTAAGCGCATCTTGGCAACAATGGCGACAAGCCCAAAATACTTTGACCCAAGCTTTACAGGCCCAAGACTCTTTGCAACAAGAGCAAGAGCGATTGGCCTGGCAAATCAGTGAATTGGAAAAACTCAATCCCCAGGAATTGGAGTGGGAAGCGCTTAACGCCAACCACAGCCGCTTAGCCCACGCACAAACGCTCATGGACGCAGCGCAAGCCGCGGTGAACTTCATGGAAGATGAAGAAGGCAATGCACTCAAACCCCTGAACGCGGCATTGCAGCAGCTCCAACACCAAGTGCATCTGGATGCCGATTTTCAAAGCCCCATCGACGCACTTGTTTCTAGCCTTGCGCAAATTGAAGACGCTGCGCATTCGCTGCGCAGCTATCTCAGGCGCACCGAACTCGACCCACAAGGATTGGCCGAACTCGACGCGCGTTTGGCTTTGTGGATATCGCTTGCCAGACGCTACAAACGCAGCCCCGAAGAATTGCCTGCCTTGCTCAGCAGTTGGCGCGATGCGCTCGCTGCCTTGGCTGCCGCAGCTGATATTGAAGGTTTGAAGTCCCTAGAGAACCAAACCAACAAGGCGTACCTTGAACAAGCCAAATTAATTAGTAAAGCCCGTGCCAAGGCAGCGCCGCTTTTGGCTGGCGCCATCACGCAAGCCATGCAGGGCTTAGGGATGCAAGGCGGCCAATTTCAGGTCGCTTTAGAGCCCCTTGGCCAAGCCCAACAAAGTGGATTAGAGGATATTGTTTTCTTGGTGGCGGGGCACGCTGGCAGCACCCCGCGTCCCGTCGGAAAAGTCGCCTCCGGTGGCGAACTCTCGCGGATGGCGCTGGCCATTGCAGTCACCACCAGCCAGCTTGGCACAGCGCAGACCTTGATTTTTGACGAGGTGGACGCGGGCGTGGGCGGTACGGTAGCGCATACCGTGGGCCAGCTGATGCGCAAGCTCGGACTCGACCGCCAAGTGCTCGCTGTCACCCACTTGCCGCAAGTGGCCGCCTGCGCCGATAACCATTGGGTGGTTTCTAAGCGCCTGCAAAGTGGAACCACCGTCAGCACGGTCAGCGCTGTTACAGAAACTCTTCGCACTTCTGAAATCGCGCGGATGCTAGGTGGTGATGCCAGCTCCAAAACCACGCTCGCGCATGCACAAGAGTTGCTTGCGCGCAGCACGGCATAAGGCATTGCTATGGAACTGGTTCTCATCACCGGCATGTCAGGCTCAGGAAAATCCGTGGCCTTGCACGCCTTAGAAGACGCCGGCTTTTATTGTGTCGACAATTTACCACCCGAGTTGCTGCTTGATTTTGTAGCGCTTGAGAAAAAACACCATGCTTCGCGCATTGCGATTGCCATGGATGTGCGCAGTGCCTCTTCTTTGCCTTTGGTGCCCAAGCAGCTTGAGCAGTTGCGCAAGGATGGAGTTTCCATCAAATCACTTTTTTTAGACGCTTCTACTGGCACCTTGGTTCGGCGCTATTCGGAAACGCGGCGCAAACATCCTTTATCCCAAAAAAGCGCTGGGCAGGAGTCTACGGATGAACGCAGGGCGTTGGTAGACGCCATTGAGTTAGAGCGAACCATGCTCATGGACATGCGAGAGCCCTCGCACATCATTGATTCCAGCCTGCTCCGTTCGGCGCAGCTTCAGGCTTATGTCAAAAATTTGGTGGCCTCGCTTGCCGATCAATTGACCTTGGTCTTCGAGTCTTTCTCTTACAAACGGGGGGTTCCATCAAATGCTGACTACGTTTTTGATGTGCGGATGCTGCCCAATCCTCATTACGAAGACAGCCTGCGCAACCTCACTGGCAAAGATGCGCCTGTCGCTGAATTTTTGAAAGCACAAGCGCCTGTCCAAGATATGCTCGAACACCTCTCTGGCTTTTTAAAACATTGGCTTCCCGCCATGGCCCAAGACCACCGCAGCTACGTGACTGTGGCGATCGGTTGTACGGGCGGGCAACACCGCTCGGTGTATTTGGTGGAATGCTTATCGCAGCGATTTTCTACCCAATGGGCCACGCTCACACGCCACCGTGAGCTCGATTCCCGCTCAATCTCCTAACAATAGCTTTCTTACCGGGGCGGGTAAGCCCAGGTCGGGCCATTGTTGGGATGAAACCCATGTCCCCGATAGGTCGTCAAACGCAGCGCCGAAATCCACCCGAAGTCGCCAGGGATGAAGGTGCAAATCTTTGTGGGTGAGGACATGCAAAAAAGGATGCACTGGCTCTAAACGCTCTCGCCAAACCTTAGGAACGGATTGTTCTAAAGACGCTTCGCTGTCAAACCACGGAAGGCAAAACAAACCTGCCCAAACCCCTGGTGCAGGCCGCTGGCTGAGAAAAACATCGCCCCGTTCGGTATGCGCCCAGAGCAAATAAACCGTTTGGCTTGAGCGTTTAATTTTGCGTGTTTTCACAGGATACCGCTGTGGGTTGCCTTGGGAGTTTGCGAGGCATTGCGACATCACAGGGCACTGCGTACACGCTGGATTTTTTGGCAAACACAGCGTCGCACCCAAATCCATCATGCCTTGGGTGTAACGTGGCATCGCAATGGCTGCATTGGTCGCCTTGGGCAACAACTCTGCCGCTGCGCTCCACAAATGGCGCTCCTGACTCGCTAGTGCCAAATCACCATCAAAACCCAAAATGCGCGTTAAGACCCGCTTGACATTGGCATCCAAAATAGCAACCCGCTCGCCAAAGCACAAAGAACTTATAGCAGCCGCTGTCGATGGGCCAATTCCAGGGAGTTGCTGTAATTCGAGTGCAGTCTTTGGAAAGATGCCGCCCCATTCATGAACCACCGCCTGGGCACAGCGATGGAGATTTCTCGCGCGGCTGTAATACCCCAAGCCGCTCCACAATCCCATGACTTCATCCAAGCTGGCCGCAGCCAACGCCTGAACGTTCGGAAGCCTTTGCAAAAACCGATCGAAATAACCCATCACCGTGACCACCTGGGTTTGTTGCAGCATGATTTCAGACAACCAAACGCGATATGGGTCTTGGGTATTTTGCCAAGGGAGGTCGTTCCTGCCATGCACTTTTTGCCACGCAACAATCTTCTCAGCAAATTTCAATCGCTGCGATGAGGCGGTCACGGTTTTTGGCACGTAGGGCAATAAAAAGTAGCACGTTGGCCCTGGCGAATCATGCGAATCGCGGTCCCGCACACCCTACAGTTTTCGCCTTGGCGGGCGTACACCGCGGCTTCTAACTGAAAGTAACCTGATTCCCCATGGGCGTTTGAAAAGTCTTTGAGGGTACTGCCCCCTTTTTCAACGGCCCGCGCGAGCACGGTGCAAATGGCCTCGCGCAAACGCTCTACCCGCTGCCGGCTTAAGCGAAGAGCCCGGGTGGTTGGGCGAATACCTGCCAAAAACAATGCCTCTGACGCATAAATATTGCCAACACCTACCACCACCTCACCCGCCAAAAGCACTTGTTTAATGGGTGCCTTGCGCTGCTTCAAAGCCCTCTGAAAATCGGCGAGAAAAAATTCTTCTCCCAAGGGTTCAACGCCCAGCTTGCCTAATAATTTTTGCGCTTGGGGGCTTTGCTCATTTGGCGCAAATACCACCGCACCAAAGCGCCGTGGGTCGTTTAATCGCAACACGCCTTGGGTGGTTTCTAAATCAAAATGATCGTGCTTTCCCATGGCGCGGGTCTGCTCACCAAATGTGAGACTTCCAGACATCCCTAGGTGCATGAGTAGCAAGCCTAGCTGCAGATCGACCATCAGGTATTTGCCGCGGCGCCTGACCCCTGATATTTTTTGTCCAACCAAAGTATCTGGCAGGCAACCCACAGGCCATCGCAAAGGCTTGCCTAAGCGCACAGATTGAACCGTCGCGCCGGTAATCCTGTCGGCAAAACTCAGGCGGGTAACTTCAACTTCGGGCAGTTCAGGCATAGATACAGTGGGTTAATGGCTTGGATTATTATGGTCTGATGTCACGTTCACTTCGATCTACCGCCCAAGCGCTCTTTCTTTGCGCTTTTTTCTTTTCTGCGGGGGCCTCCCTAGCAGCGCCCGCTGAGTCAGAGCGGTCTGAGCTAAACGCTGAACTGTTTTACCAATTGCTGTTGAGCGATTTGAGTTTGCAAAACGATGATCCTGCCAGCGCCTTTAGCCTCATGCTCGATGCGGCCCGAAAAGCCCGCGACCCCCGCTTGTATGAGCGCGCCGTGGAATTAGCCCTAAGAGCGCGTGACGCCAATGGTGCTCTCAATGCAGCGAACGCTTGGCAGCGGGCTTACCCCAAATCACTGGATGCAGATCGCTATTTGCTCCAGCTCCTGATTGGATTAAACCGCCTAGAAGAGACAGGGCCGCCCTTGCAACGCAGCTTGGCCAATTTTCCTGCAGCTGAAAGAGCAACGGCCATCACACAATTGGCTCGCCTTTTTTCACGCGCTAGCAATAAAAAATTGGCTGCCGACCTATTGGAGAAGTATTTACAGCCCGATCTGCGCAGCACGAACTTCGCTGCGCCAGCGTGGGCTGCGGTCGGTCAATTGCGCTTGCTCACAGATGACAAAGCGGCCGCCCTGAGCGCTGCACAAAAAGGAGCTTTAGCGCAGCCAGACTTTGAAGAGATTGCGCTGCTGGCCTTGAATTTATGGAGTTTCCAAACCGTTGCCGTCCAATCGCTTGTGAAACCCTATTTTGCGGGCAAGCCTTCAGCCGATTTGCGCATGGCTTACGTCCGCAAGTTGCTCGATAACCAAGCCTTTGACGAGGCTTTAAGCCAATTGGTGCTCTTGTGTTCCGAAAAGCCGAATTTCGCAGATGCGTGGTTGTTGCGCGGTTCGATTGAGTTGGAAAAGAAACTCTACCCCAGCGCTGAAAAATCGCTATTGGTCTATTTGGCATTGAATCCAGAACCCCCCTCAAACACCACAGATAACGAGCCAGGAACCATGGCGCGGGGCGTCGTTCAAACTTATTTTTTACTCTCTCAAATTGCTGAAATCAAAAAGGACTTTAAAGAAGCCCAAGCCTATCTAGCGCGAATTAAAAGCCCACCGGACGCTGCCAAAATTCAATTGCGCAGGGCCTTGCTTTTGGGAAAACAAGGGAATTGGGATGAGGCCCGTGCGTTGATTCGCAATCTGCCAGAAACGCAAGCCGATGACAGCCGCTTCAAGATCAACGCCGAATTGCAACTCTTGCGAGAGCATCAACAAGACCGGCAAGCTTACCGCTTAGTCACTGAGGCCTTGCAACGTTTTCCCGATGATCCTGATTTCACCTACGAGCTCGCCATGTCCGCCGACAAATTGGGGCGCGCTGGCGAGATGGAAAAAATACTGCGGGCCTTGATTGCTGCCAAACCCGACTACTACGCAGCCTATAACGCCTTGGGCTACTCGTTGGCAGACCGAAATACCCAACTCGGCGAGGCCAGAATACTCATCAACAAGGCCTTGGAATTTGCGCCCAACGATCCGTTTATTTTGGACAGTCTGGCCTGGCTGGAGTTTCGCAGCGGCAATCTGCCATTAGCTTTGTCTATCTTAGAAAAAGCGTTCCAAGCCCGTCCAGATGCAGAAATTGCAGCCCACTTAGGCGAAGTCCATTGGAGCTTGAACCAACGCGAACAAGCCCAACGCGTTTGGAAGCAAGGCATTGAACTCAATCGAGACAATCAAACGCTCAAAAGCACCATCCGTCGCTTACCCGGAAGACTATGAGCCACAGCGGTTCCAAGTGCATGTATCTTTGGCGTTCGGGATGGTTTAGCGTCATCCTCTTTCTCACAGCGTGCAGCTCGACGCCCACCGTCCAACCCATAGCCCAGGGGAGCGCAACCCACTGGCAAGGCCGATTGGCACTCAAGGTAGAAGGGCCATCGGCCCAAGCGTGGACCGCTTTTTTTGAACTCGATGGCACCCCCGAGCGCGGTAGCTTGGTCTTAAGCAGCCTTTTTGAAACCCGATTGGCAAAAATGCAATGGGATCCCCATTCCGCGAGTCTGCAAACCCCAAGCGAAACCCTACAGTTTTCTTCCCTCGAAGCCATGGCCGCACACCACACTCCCAGCCCCATTCCGATTGCAGCTTTGTTTTCTTGGCTACAAGGTCAGCGGGTTGACGTCAAGGGTTGGGAAGTGTCCATGGACCAGCTTCAACAAGGCCGACTCACCGCCCTCCAACGCGGCCCCGACAGCGCCTTGATGGAACTCAAAATTATTCTCGAACGCTGAAGTTACCAATGCAGTCGCTTTACGACATCCCCGCCCCCGCAAAACTCAATCTGTTTTTGCACATCACAGGCCAGCGCGCCGACGGTTATCACCTGCTGCAGTCGGTTTTTATGATGCTGGACTGGTGCGATCAGCTGAACTTTGATATCCGCCAAGATGGCGGTATCAGCCGCGAAGATTTAACTTGGGCTCTCCCTGAAGACGACTTATGCATTCGGGCTGCACGGGCCCTGCAACATGCCACCCAATGTCCTTTAGGCGTTCATATTGGCATTCGCAAGTCGGTGCCAGCCCAGGCCGGAATGGGCGGAGGATCTTCTGACGCAGCCACCACCCTTTTGACCCTGAATCGTCTTTGGAAACTCGATCTTTCTGTAGAAGCGCTCACCACAATTGGCATCTCACTGGGGGCCGATGTCCCATTTTTCCTAGGGGGCCACAACGCATGGGTCGAAGGCGTGGGCGAGAAAATCACCCCGATTTCAATTGCATCCGAACGCTTTGTGGTGGTTAAACCCGATGCGGGGCTCGACACCCGTTTGATTTTTTCAGACCCGTCTCTCAAACGGGACACGGAACTTGCTATAATTTCAGGCTTCGCTACAAACGCTTTTGGCTTCGGCCGAAACGATTTGCAAGCCGTTGCCCAAACGTTATGCCCTGGTGTCAACCAAGCCCTTGAGTGGCTTGCCTCCAAGGGCTTAAACGCAAGGATGACGGGCTCCGGAAGCGCAGTTTTTGCGCATCTGACCCACGATATTGAGTTGCAAGATGCGCCTGCCGCCATGCAAGTCAAACTGTGTCGAAGTCTGGAGATTCATCCTTTGCAGGGATGGGCACGCAGCGATGGTTTATCGGTGGGCAGCTTTTAGCTGTCAACCCGTGTCGGGGAATCGCCAAGTTGGTTAAGGCACTGGATTTTGA
>SXSX01000236.1 GCA_005793295.1 Burkholderiales bacterium
ACTGGCTGGACGCTGCCTTGGCGCATGAACACTGGAGTCACGGAGTTTCACCTTGTAGCCGAACCGGTGGTTCGCGAGATGGCACCCGGTTTCAAAGCCCATCTCTGGGGCTACAACGGGCAATCGCCCGGCCCGACGATTGAGGTCGTCGAAGGGGACCGTGTCCGAATCTTCGTGACTAACAAGCTACCAGAACACACCAGTATCCATTGGCACGGACAGCGCCTCCCCAATGGCATGGATGGCGTGTCTGGGCTGAACCAGCCGGCTATTCCCGTAGGTAAAACGTTTGTGTATGAGTTTGTGGCCAGACGGCCGGGTACGTTCATGTACCACCCGCATGCGGACGAAATGACGCAAATGGCTATGGGAATGATGGGGTTTTGGATCACCCATCCCAAGGTAAAGCACCCACTGATTGATGAGGTAGACCGGGACTTCGTGTTTTTGCTTAACGCCTACGATATTGATCCGGGTGCTTACACGCCCAAGATCATGACCATGCTGGATTTCAACCTCTGGAGCTGGAACAGCCGTATCTTCCCTGGCATTGATCCGCTGGTAGTTCGCAAGAACGACAAAGTTCGGATCCGAGTGGGTAACTTGACGATGACCAACCACCCCATCCATTTGCATGGGCATGAGTTCCACGTTACCGGTACCGACGGTGGCCCGACGCCAAAGAACGCACGCTGCTACGAGGTCACCACCGATGTCGCCGTAGGCCAGATGCGGCAAATCGAGTTCCTGGCCGACGAGGAGGGCGATTGGGCATTCCATTGCCATAAGAGCCACCACACCATGAATGCTATGGGGCATGACGTTCCGACCCTGATCGGTGTCGATCATCGCGGGATTGCGAAGAAAATCTCCAATCTGATCCCCGATTACATGGTGATGGGGGAGCGCGGAATGGCGGACATGGCTGAGATGGAGATGCCTATTCCCGATAATACCGCCCCAATGATGACGGGCGCCGGCCCATTCGGCTCGGTCGAGATGGGGGGGATGTTCTCAATGGTCAAGGTACGCAAGGACCAAAAAGCCGGCGATTACAAAGATCCGGGTTGGTACAAGCACCCCGCCGGCACGGTGGCTTATGAATGGACCGGGGCTCTGCCTAATCCTTCTCGGTTTGCGGCTGAGGGTGGCAATACCATGCCCTCGCAGAACATGCCAGCCAAAGACATTGAAGTCCAGGTGCGCAAGCCCATGGGCTCTATGAAACATTAATTTTGCATCAAAATTACTTAAGGAAAATTATGAAAAAATTCAACTCTGCAGTCCTCGCCGCTCTAATCATCAGCGCGAGTACTTTCGCCTTGGCCCATAACGAGGCAACCCATGCAAAAAAAGCTGGGCCGGTCAACAAGGAGCAAAAAGAATGGGGCATCGCTGGCGACGCTAAAGCCGTCAACCGGACGGTGACTTTCACCATGACTGACAAAATGCGGTTCAACCCAGAGAAGCTGGAAGTCAAGCAAGGTGAAACGATCAAGTTCGTGATCAAGAACGGCGGGAAGGTCATGCACGAAATGGTGCTCGGTACCAAGAAGGACTTGGACGAACACGCCGCAATGATGGTGAAGTTTCCCGGCATGGAGCACGATGAGCCCTACATGGCCCATGTCGGCCCCGGCAAGTCTGGCGAGATCATCTGGACCTTTAACAAGCCAGGAACTTTTGACTATGCCTGCCTAATCGCTGGCCACTACCAGGCCGGAATGGTAGGAAAAGTCACTGTCGTGGCTTCTAAGTAACAGCTGCGTTCTATTAAAGGCTCCTATGCAAAAACGATTGTTTCTCAAAATTCTTCCGGTATTTGTAGCTGGTACACCGCTCGTTCTTAGTGGCAGCGTATTTGCCAAAGCCCGTCCTCTGGTTGAAGTGTGGAAAGACCCAGAATGCGGATGCTGTAAAGACTGGGTTGCACATTTGGTGAAATCCGGGTTTGACGTTAAGGTCAACGAGACCGGAAACAATGCGGCACGCTCCGCTTTGGGTATTCCCGCAAATTTGGGTTCTTGTCATACCGCCAAAGTAGACGGCTACGCCTTTGAGGGACACGTCCCTGCCAAAGAGATGAAGCGTATCCTGCGCGAAAGGCCTAAGGCAGTCGGGCTGGCTGTCCCTGGTATGCCAGTCGGGTCCCCGGGAATGGATGGAGCCATCTACAAAGGACGCAAAGATCCTTATGACGTCTTATTGGTCTTGCAAGATCAATCGACCAGCGTTTACCAAAGTTACCGTTAAAGAATGCAACCATGACTCACCTTAAATCCATTTTTATTGCGATTACTTTTGGTTTATCAGCCATGGTCTGTATTCCTGTCTTTGCTCGATCTGCGGCAGACATGGCACTCGGCGAGGTTCGTAAGATAGACAAAGAGGCCCGTAAGATCACGATCAAACACGGCGAAATAAAGGAGCTCGAAATGCCGCCGATGACCATGGTTTTTACATTGAAAGACCCTGCGGTTCTTGAAAACTTTAAAGTCGGCGACAAAGTTAAATTCAAGGTGGTGCGTGAGGACGGGAAGATGCTGGTGACTGAGTTACAAAGCCAGTAAGTTGGCCTGCGCAATCTCCCATGACTTTGAACCCGCTTTACACCCCGAATGCGCCGACACGCGAATCGCTTGACGCTTTAACCGGCGTCACTGTTTTGCAATTTGGGGTGAATTGGTGCGGCCATTGCCAAGCCGCTGCGCCTTTTATTTCTGAGGCGTTTGCGAACTTTCCTGACATTAAGGTAATTCCGATTGAGGACGGAGCAGGGCGCCCGCTAGGGCGTTCGTTCAAGGTCAAATTATGGCCGACCTTGGTGTTTTTGGTGAACGGCCAAGAAGTCGGTCGCGTGGTTCGTCCTACCGATTCAAACGTTATTTTTGATGTTCTAAATAAACTGCCAAAAAAGGTTAATTGAAGCGAATTTTTTGAATGTGTTGAATTTCCAGCGCACAATCCAACGATAACTACATTTCGTTGGAACGGGCTTTATGTCTTGCTGCTGGTGTTGCGGTCGTGCATGGGCGCACGGTGTGTTGTTGCTTGTGTTGTGTGCTTTGGGTTCCCCGGCTTTTGCGTGGGGTTCGCAGGGCCATCAGGTGATTGCCAATGTGGCTTGGCAAGCGCTCACCCCCAAATCACGTGATGAAGTTTCTAGGCTTTTGGCTTTAGAACCTGGCCAGACCTTTGAGTCCATTTCGACATGGGCGGATCAGCATCGCAGCCCCGCCACCAGCGCGTGGCACTACGTTAATTTTCCAAGAACCACTTGCAAATATGAACCCGAACGCGATTGCGAAGGTGGGCATTGCGTGGTGGGGGCGATTGAGAAAAATACTGCGGTGTTGGCTTCGAATGCGGATGATGTAGTGCGTCTCAAAGCGCTGAAATACCTGGTCCATTTGGTTGGTGATGTGCATCAGCCGTTACACGCAGGCTACAAAGACGACAGGGGTGGAAACACCTATTCTTTACGCGCTTTTATGCGGCAAAGCAATCTCCATTCGGTTTGGGATTCCGGCTTGATTTCTCAGCTAGATATAGACAACCAAGCATTGACGCGCATTGTGCAGCGCAATGTTGTATCGAAAGAGGCTCGCGAAATCAGTGTTGCGGGTATGGCTGAGGAGTCATGCCGAATAGTGGCAAGCCCAGGGTTTTACCCGGAGGATAAAGTCACGCCGGAATATGTCCAGCGCTTTATGCCTGTGCTACAGCAACGGCTTTCTACAGCAGGCTATCGACTAGCCGCTGTGATTAACCGGGCTTTGCAGTAAGGCAGCTTAAGCGGCAGGCGGGGTCTTTGGTACGGAGCATTCTCCGCACACAAACATGCTCTTGCCAGCCAATTTACGGTAAGAGCCAAGCGATCGTGGCTTGTGCATACCGCATTTGGCGCAACTCATCGTGGCGTTCCCCCCCGTTTGGGCAAAAGGGGAGCCCGCGATGCGTGCCTTGTAACGCAGGCCGTCTTTACTGATGGTGTTTGATTCATCGCTCATGGGTGCATTTTACTTTTTTTTAGAAGGCTTTTGCCCTCGCCTCGATTTAATAACCCTGAAGTTCAAAAAAGCTAGCCTGGGTTAGCATTGGCTTCGTTTTGGCCCTTGTTTAGGGACCTTGGGTGTTACTTTAGAGTCAAATGTCATGAGAAAAATACTGCGTTTTGGGGTGATTGGGCTGTCTCTTTGGGGAGTTCTATTGGCGGTGGGTCAGGCCCAGACTGCCAACCCGGTTGCGAGTGTTGCTTCGGTAGATTTAACGCGCTACAGTGGCAAATGGTTTGAAATCGCCAGCTTTCCCATGTTTTTTCAGCGCAAATGTGTCGCCAATACGACTGCCGAGTACCAATCCAATGACAGCGGCGGGATACGGATTGTGAATCGTTGCTCCACAGAAAAGGGCGTAGACGAGGCGGTAGGCGTTGCCACCGTAGTGCCCGGGTTCGGCAATAGCCGACTCAAAGTGTCTTTCTTTTGGCCGTTTACCGGGGACTACTGGATTTTGGGCTTAGACCCTGAATACCGCTTTGCCGTAGTGGGCAGCCCCAACCGCAAATACCTCTGGATTATTTCGCGAACGCCACAACTGCCCGCGCCTTTGCTAGACGCTGCTTTGGCCGCAGCACAAGCCCAAGGCTTTGATTTAAAAGAGCTGCGGTATACGTCGCAAAAAGCCAATTAAATCAGTCGTTAACCTTGCCTCGAAGGGTTTTGGTTACCGAGCGTTGGTTTTTGCTTTCAAGTCGACGCTGTTTGGATGCAAAGGTAGGTTTTGTCGCCCGGCGCGGTTTCGGCGGAATGGCAACGCTGTTGACGAGTTCGTGGAGCCGGGCGTAGGCGTCGAGTTTGTTTTGGTCTTGGGTGCGGTGGCTTTGGG
>SXSX01000003.1 GCA_005793295.1 Burkholderiales bacterium
CGATCCGCATAGGCTTGCATGGAGGGTGGGACTTCTACCTCCGGATCTTGCGCCAAATACGTCACCTGACCTTGCCACACCCCAAACGGTCCCGGTTGCACTTTATGCAATTGAAAGCGCAGACCGCCTTGGCACAAGATTCGAAAAAATGTGGGCTGTACCTGTTCGAATTCTCTAATGTGCGCCAAGCAACCCACTTTGTGGAGCGAGGGCATTTGGCCTGGCACTTGAACCTCACTTCCTTGCTGAATCCATGCCACGCCAAAGGGTCTTTTTTGTTGCTCGCATCGCTTGATCAGGTCAAGGTAGCGCACTTCAAAAATTTGAAGTGCCAGTAAACCATCTGGGAATATGCCTTGTGAGAGAGGAAAGAGTGGGATGGTGTCGTACATAGATGAAAAAATGGGACAGCAGAAATTTCTGCTGTCCCATTTTGAGGGATGAAGTGAAAAGCTGCTTACTTCGGCAACATCCCCTCACGCGCCAAGCGCACGGGGAAATCAGCCCGCAGTTGAGCGTCCATTTCGGGGGAAATATGCGAGGGGAAGTGGCTGTCTAAGATGAATTGCAGCTTTTTCGACGCTGTTTCAATCAAGCTGGGCTGGCCTTGCTCGACCCATTGGTTGGGGCTGGAGCGGTTGGCGATTTGGGGGTAAAGGTAATCTTTTTGCATCAGTTGCAAAGTCTGCGGTGCGCCCAAATAATGGCCCGGGCCGGTTAGGCAGACGTCGCGAATGGTGTCAAGCGACAAGGTTTCATCGTTGACCTCAATGCCACGAATCGTGCGTTGAACTGCGCCAATGATGTCGTTGTCAATAAGCAAGCTTTCCAGAGAAAAGCCCAGCAAACTGGCCAACATACCGGCAGATTCATAAATCAGGTTGGCACCCGCGTTGCCAACGAGCGCATGGTTGTAGGCCTTCTCAAAACCGGCTTGGCCGTCAGGCATTTTGGAGTCACTCATGCCCGATGCAGTGGCTCCGGTTAAATCATAGAAACGTGACATTTGGGCGCTCGCTGCAGACAACAGCGCTTGTTCTGGGCTGCCGCCTGACATGGCGCCGGTGCGCAAGTCAGAGACAAAACACCAGGTTCCAAACATGGCGGGGGCTTTGGGTTTGATAGCGTTCACGTAAACCAAACCTGCCAAACACTCCGCGGTTTCTTGAACCAGTGCGGTCGCCAACGAAGCGGGTGCGGTGGCACCGGCTTGTCCAGCGGACAAGAGCAGTACCGGCATACCGCCACGTACCGCAACCTCTAAACACTTGCAGGCGTCGTAGGCAAATTTCATGGGCGGCACGACAAAGCAGTTGGACTGACTGACAAAAGGACGCGCACGCCATTTGTCTTCGCCTCCAGCAATCACGTGGAGCATTTTCAGCGTTTCTTCTAAATGCTCGGGTGATACCCAGCTTGCGCCTACGTGTTTGGTGGTGCCAGATACACACGCGTAGGTGGTGTTGAAGTCCATCTCTCGGGGAATATCGAGATCACGGCAGACCACGGAGCGTTGGAAGAAGTGGATGTGCTCCAGCGTATCGACCACGCGGGCAATGTTGTAGAGGTCTTGGGTAGTGGAGTCGCGGTATTCGCCGGTCTGCGCATTCACCATACTCACCGCAGCGCCTGCCGTTCCAAAGTAAACGTTCGATCCCCAGGGCTCCATGTCATGTTTGGGGTCTTGGCCGTGCAATACAAAATTGCGCGCTGCGTTGGCAACCGTATCTTCAATGAGAGCGCGAGGAAAAATCAAGCGCCCGGTGTCGGTGAGTTTGGCGCCTGCTTTGGTCATGAGCTCAATGCCGCTTTCGGGCGCATCGGCCAAGCCAATATTCTCTAAGGCATCTACAGCGGCGTTGTGAATTTTAAGAACGTCAGCATCGCTCAGGGGCTTGTAGGCACCGCCGCGCATGCCGGGACGAACCGGGCGCAAGCTGTCGGGCAGCGGCGCTGAACGGGCGGCCCGGCGTGCGTCTCGGGCGCCGCCACGGGGTGCTGATTTAGTCATTGTTTCGCTCATGGTGTTGCCTTATGAAAAAAGGATGAATCTCGCTGCTTAAGCTCGAAGCCGCAGGTTGGTGGAGTCGTACAGGGGTTCTTGATGCACCGTGGCGCTGCGCATATGGCCGAGGATTTCGACCTGCACTTTGGTACCCGGCGCTGCCAAGTCGGCACGAACGTAGGCCAAAGCCACGTTCTTTTGCAACGTATGGCTCCATACGCCCGAGGTCGTTAAGCCCACGTTAGTTCCACCTTGAAATACTTGGGCGCAATAGGGCGCTTCGGCGTCACCGTTTTCATCAAAAATTAACGGTACAAAGCGTTGCGCCGCGCCCCGTTGGTGTTCGGCAAGCAAGGCGGCTTTGCCAACGAAGTCAACGGTTTTCTTGACATCCACAAAACGGTCAAGCGAGGCTTCCAAAGGCGTGTAGCCACTTTCCAAATCGCTTTTCCAGCCGCGGTAGCATTTGTCAACGCGCAGGCTGTCCATGGCATAGAGACCAAAGTCGCGAATGTCAAACGCTTGGCCGGCTTTCCAAATGGCTGCGTAGAGGGCGGGAATTTGGTCTACGGGCGCATGCAGCTCCCAACCCAGTTCGCCCACATAGTTCACCCGCATGGCGAGCATTTTTCCAGTCACGGTGGTGATTTCCCGAGCGGTGAGCCACGGAAATCCCGCATTGGATAAATCATCCTTGGTCACTTGGCTGAGCACCTCGCGGGCGCGGGGGCCCGCAACGATCAGGGTACCGAGTTGGGCCGAGATGTCTGTGACTTGAATCGGGCTGTTGTCCGGTAAGGATTGGCTCAGCACGTCCATGTCATGGGTTGCGGCGATGGCTGCACTGATGATGTAGAAATGGTCTTCTGCCAATCGGGTGATCGTGAATTCGCTAAGCAGTTTGCCAGTGGGCGTGAGCGCGTAGGCCAAAGAAACACGGCCTAAGCTAGGCAGCTTGGAGCACGATACGCGGTCTAAGTGCGCGGCAGCGCCTGGGCCTTTGAGTTCGTATTTAGTAAAGCCGGGCAAATCCAAAATGGCAACGCGCTCGCGCACGGCCTTGACTTCTTCAGCGACTGCGGGGTGCCAAATGTTTTCGCGGCGGAAAGAGTGCGTGTCTGCGGGCAGCTTGCCTTCCAAGTCAAAATAAACCGCGCGTTCCCAACCGCCACGAGCGCCAAAGCGTGCGCCTTTGGCTTTGAGCTGGTCGTACATGGGCGAGGTGCGCAATGGCCGTCCAGCAGGGCGTTCTTCGTAGGGGAACGAAGACGCGTATTCGTTTTGGTAAACCTCAATGGCTTTTGCCACGGTGTAGGCGGTGGTGGCGTAGTCGCCAAAGCGGCGGCGGTCCAAGGACCACAGGTCCCACTCGGTTTGCCCATGCACCACCCATTCAGCCAAGGCTTTGCCAGCGCCGCCGCCTTGGGTGATACCAAAGCTAAAGGTGTTGCAGTGAAAGAAGTTGCGCAGGCCTGGCTCAGGCCCGATGTAGGGGTTGCCGTCAGGTGAGTAAGGAATCGGGCCATTGACGCCGCGCTTGATCCCTGCGCGGGACAAGGCCGGTACGCGGGCCATGGCGTCTTCAATGTAGCTTTCCAAGCGCTCAAAGTCGTCGTTCCACAACTGGTTGGCAAAGTCATCGGGCATGCCGTCAAGCCACATGGGGGTGGCCTTCCATTCGTACGGTCCCAAAATAAAACCTTCGCGCTCTTGGCGCAGGTAATACGAGGTATCAGGGTCGCGCAGCAAAGGCAAGCGCGCTGCGCTTTCTTTGAGCTCGGGCACATCTTCGGTGACCAAATACTGGTGCGACATGATGGCAATCGGCAAATGCCGCCCAACCATGGCCATCACTTCGCCAGCACGGTAACCCGCCGCATTGACCACGATTTCCGTAGTAATTTGGCCTTTGTCTGTTGTCACGATCCACTCACCGTTGGGCTTTTGTTCCAAGCCGGTCACGCGGGTGTGCCGGCGAATGGTGGCGCCAAGTAAGCGGGCTTCTCGGGCCAAGGCTTGGGTGAGCTGGGAGGGGTCAATGTCGCCATCGAGCGGATCCCATAACGCGCCTTGGATGTCGTGGGTTTCAATCAGGGGATAGCGATCTTTGAGTTCGCTAGGGGACAGAATTTCGTACTCTAGGCCGTTAGCCCGGGCCATGCTTTGAACATGGTGAAACTCATCCATGCGGTTGCGCCCGTGGGCTAAACGCACCGAACCGGTCAGGTGGTAGTTGATAGGGTTTTCAGAAGATGCTGCTAATTTACGGTACAGGGCAGCAGAGTATTTTTGAAGCTTTAAGATGCTCCAACTGGTCGAAAAAGTAGGCAAATTGCCAGCAGCGTGCCAAGTGGAGCCCGAGGTTAATTCATCACGCTCGATGAGCAATGCGTCTTTTATGCCTAGGGCCGCTAAGTGGTACAAGCAACTGCAACCCACTACACCGCCGCCTATAACGACAACCTTTACATGCTCTGTCATGTCTGTCTCCGTTGACTTGAGGAAGGGGCAAACGGGCTTTAACGCTCCGCTTGCCGCTAATTTTTTTGGATTGTAAGCACAAATCTAAAATTTCCAGATAAATTTTTACATTAGAATAATTTTCGGCATATTTTTTACTTTTCGGAGGTCGTATGGATCTACCTAATCGGGCGAGCGTGGTCATTGTGGGTGGGGGAATCGTGGGCTGTAGCCTGGCATATCACCTTACTTTGCGTGGGTGTGCTGACGTTGTTTTGCTTGAGCGCAAGCAACTGACCTGCGGCACCACGTGGCACGCTGCGGGATTGGTAGGCCAACTGCGGGCGACCTACAACATGACCCGCTTGGCGCAGTACACCACCAATTTGTACAAATCGCTCGAAGAAGAAACCGGCCAAGCCACAGGCTTTCGCCAAACCGGCTCGATCGCCATTGCAACCCACCAAGCCCGATTTGAAGAGTTAAAGCGCGGCGCCTCGATGGCCAAGTGCTTTGGACTAGAAGTCCAAACGCTCACGCCCAGCGAAATTGCCAGCCTCTGGCCAGGCGTGCGCATTGATGATTTGGTCGGCGGCGTTTACTTGCCCAAAGACGGTAGAACCAATCCGATTGATACTACGCAAGCCTTAGCCAAAGGCGCTAAGAGCCGAGGCGCACGTATTTTTGAAAACACCGCCGTTGAAGAAATACTGATTGAAAACGGAAAAGCCGTGGGCGTTCGAACTGCGCAAGGTGAAATTCGCGCGGACATGGTCGTCAACTGCGCAGGCATGTGGGCCCATGAACTCGGTGCCAAATCGGGCACCACCATTCCATTGCATGCAGCCGAACACTTTTATATCGTCACCGAACCGATGGAAGGTTTGTCCTCGGAAATGCCGGTGTTGCGTGATCCGGACGGCTGCGCTTACTTTAAAGAAGATGCGGGCAAGTTGTTGGTTGGCTGGTTTGAGCCCGTGGCCAAGCCTTGGGGCATGCGCGGCATTCCTGAGACCTTCTGCTTTGACCAGTTGCCCGATGACTTAGAGCATATCGAGCCTTTGCTAACCGCCGCGATGCACCGCACGCCCGCGTTAGAGAAAACCGGCATCA
>SXSX01000237.1 GCA_005793295.1 Burkholderiales bacterium
CACACGGGTGCACACGCCACGACGCTGGGGAGAGTTTTGCATCGCAGGACTCTTTGATTTGATCGTTTCGACCTCGCGCCCCTGACGCACTAGCTGGTTGATGGTTGGCACTTAAGCCTCCTAAATATAAACGTCCCTAAACGTTTGGTAACTAAATTTCAAAAAACTTCGAAAACGTGAATCCCTTCGGAATTTCCGAAAAGCCTTCTAATATAGCAGATTGGGGGAGTGAAAGCAAAAAATTCTAGCGAATCCACAGCCGAATGGCGTCCCATGCCCGACCAAAAATGCCGGCTTGGGAGACTTCTTCAAGCGCCAACAAAGGCACTTCCACCACCTGCACCCCGGCAGACTTCACTCTCAAGAGGGCCACTTGTTGGCCTTTTGCAACAGGTGCGAGCAAAGGTTCCCGGCGCACAATCTCAGTCGTCAACTTGGCCGCACTGCCCTGAGCTACCGCGACAACGATGGCGTTCGGTCGACCCACTTTGATCGTTCCGGAACTGCCTTTCCACACCTTTTGGTTAAGCAAGGACTGGTCTGAGTCAAATAATTTCACTGGCTCAAACGCCAAAAAGCCCCAATTTAAAAGTTTTTGGGATTCGTTGGCGCGGGCGTTTTCGCTGGCCGTTCCCATCACAATAGACAACAGTCTGCGCCCACTTTGTGGCGTGCCCGCCGGGCCTAAATTGTTGTAATCGCGCTTAGCCGTCGCAACCATGCAATAACCCGCAGCATCGGTATAACCCGTTTTCAGGCCGTCTACCGTGGGGTCGCGCAGCAAAAGTAAATTGCGATTGGTGTCGTTGGCGGCAGGTGTTCCGGGATAGCGGTATTTTTTAATGGCGTAAAAACCGACGTACTCAGGGAAATCCGTCATTAAACGCATCGCCAATATGCTCAGATCGCGTGCTGTCGTGATGTGCCCAGGCTCGGTGAGTCCTTCGGGGTTTTTGTAAGCTGTTGACTTCATGCCCAGCGCCTTGGCTTGGTCATTCATCATTTGGACAAAGTGCGCCGCGGTTCCGCCAACGCCCTCGGCCAAGGCCATCGTGGCATCGTTGCCAGACTGAACAATCATTCCCTTGATCAAGTCTTCTACGGGAACTTGCATTTTGGGGTCGATAAACATCCTTGAACCTGGCATCTTCCAAGCATGCTCACTAACAGGGAAGGTCTGCTTGAGGTCAATTTTTTTAACCCGCAGCGCATCAAACACCAAATACGCAGACATCAACTTGGTCAAGGAGGCTGGCTCCATGGGGGTGTCCACGTCTTTTGCAGCTAACACTTGGTTGGCTGTGACGTCAATGAGCAAATAGGAGCGGGCTGCAATTTCTGGTGCTTGCGGGATCTGTGAAGCCGCCAAACTGCACCAAAAGGCCAACACAATAGACAAGGGTAGTTTCATAACAAATAACACTCAACACACAGGCCTCTTTTGAGGCATTAAGGATCAGGGCGATAGAAGGTGTCGCAACACCAAACTTCGCAAAAGCGGCAATTGTCCATGAAAGAAGTGGCCGCCTCCAGGAATCACAGTCACAGGCAGTGTTTGGGGTCTTGCCCACGCCATCACATTAGCCAAAGGAACGGTATCGTCCTCTTCACCATGCAACACCAAAGTCCGCTCATGCAAAGCGGCATCAATCGGGGCCACTTCAAATCGACTTGCAGCCGTACCCACCATCACCAATTTATCAATAGAACGGGTTGGAAAAAGTGCTTGCGCGGCGTGGCTGGTTACAAAGGAGCCAAAAGAAAATCCCGCCAAAGCCAAGCCCCCTTCGTTACTGTTCTGAGGCGCCATATGCGCAATGACATCCAACAAGTCTTGCAGTTCTCCACGCCCTTCGTCATAGACGCCTTGGCTTTGGCCAACACCACGAAAATTAAATCGAACCGCGCGCCACTTTGCCAAAACAAACGCACGCGCCATGGTTTGCACAACTTTGTTATCCATGGTCCCGCCGAACATTGGATGTGGGTGGGCAATCACCGCCACACCTGTGCATTTTTCGCCCTCTGAAAATTCTGGCTCGTCCACCAGCATTTCCAAAATGCCAGCCTGTCCCTGCATGGTTTGCTTAAGTGTTCGAGGATTCATTGATAAGAGCTAATTTTGTAAACGCAATCGCTCTACTGGATTGCCTGCTTTGAGGTGTGACTCCACAATTTCATCAATGTCTGCTTCATCGACAAAGTTGTACCACGTCCCTTCTGGGTAAACCACTGCAACAGGTCCTTCGTCGCACCGGCCTAAGCAGCCCGCTTGGTTGACGCGGACCTGTCCTTGACCGGAAAGATTAGCATCACGGATTTTTTGTTTGCAATGGTCAAATGCCTTTCTTGCTTGGTGTTGCGCGCAGCAGTTTTCTCCATTTTTTCTTTCATTGAGACAGAAAAAAATGTGGCGCTCGAAATACAATTTTTCGGGCAAAGGTAATTCAGATAAGTTGTCAGTCATAAGTTTGTTTTTAACGATCGGTGCGCCGCCCGAACTGGGTCAGCACGACCAAGGCGGCAGCATAGGGCCAAATCCATCCCAGCCATTGGGCCAGGCCATTAAAACGAATAAAGCGCCCCTGCTCCCAGGACTGCAACGTTTGAGAAAAGTACGGGCTCTCTGGCGCTTGGTTGAGTATGCTTAAGTCCACCCCCAAAGCTAGCAAAACCAAGGCTGCGCTGGCTCTCACGGGGAGCCAAACCAACACCAATGCCAAAAGCACCGCCGTCACGACAGCGCTGCGCACCGGCACATCCAACCAAGCCCATGCATGCGCAGGCCCCCAACTCAGCGCCGAGGAAAACCCGGTGGTACCAACGCCAAGCAGAACCAAGCCCACTGCGGCAATGGCTCGGTGCAACGGGTTTTTGACTACACAAAAGGCTAAAAAGCAAGGAATCAACAAGCCGAGAAGCACGCACAGATACACCCCACTTGGCGACAGCGCATCTCCCACTGCGTTGGGCGCAGGAAGCCAAGCCAGCCAAATCGTCGTGGCCTCGGGTCCACCGAGCTCTTCAACCATTTCCTCCATTGCCGCGATGGAACGCGCAAGCACTTGACCCACCCCAAATGGAATCGATGCAGGAAACAACAAAGCAAAGGGCCATGTGGCCAACAACACCAAATACCCTCTACCGTAGTCACCCAGCCAGCGGCTGCGAACACGGTCCCAACGCGCCAACCCGCCCAATCGTTCTAAAGTAACCGCCGTCCCCGCACCAAGCGCGGCACCTACCGTATTCAAAATCCAATCTTCTTTAGAGGCCACCCGCTGCGGCAAGTAACTTTGCAGCCCCTCCATAACCAATGACAGCACGGCCCCCGCTAAAAGAGGGATCAAGATCGGATATTTATTGCGCGGGTTACGCAAGACAGCCAAAGCAAGCAACGCCCCCAAAGGCGCATAGCCAATCACGTTAATCGCAACGTCAAAGCCCGACCAATACCTCGGCAAAGGGGCAGTTAAAAAAGACCAAGTGGAAATGCCTTGGTCGCGCCAATGGGCAAAGGGGTAAATGCTTGCGTAAATTACCAAGCCGGCATACATCCAAAACAGAGGCCAAGCTGCAGATTTACGCATGGCGGCCTGTGCTTAAAAGGGCTTA
>SXSX01000238.1 GCA_005793295.1 Burkholderiales bacterium
ATGTTGTTTTGTTTGGGCTGACCGTGATTACAGTGTTGTTCGCCGGTGCCGGCATGGAGCCGGAGTTTGCACGCTCGCTGGACCCGTCATCATTAACCGCGAGTGGGGCCTAGCCAAAAATGAAAATCCTAGCCAAGGGGCTTTCATTATTGAAGACCTTACCGAATTGGTTGAAGAAGCGGTGTTGGCTGAGTTTGAAAAATTAGCTGAACGCGGCGGTGTGTTGGGTGCGATGGAAACGGGTTACCAGCGTGGCCAGATTCAAGACGAATCTATGCATTACGAAATGCTCAAGCACACGGGGGAGTTGCCGATTATTGGTGTGAATACCTTCCGCAATCCCCATGGCGATCAGGTCATGGATAAATTGGAGTTAGCCCGCTCGACAGAAGAAGAAAAGCAAAGCCAACTCAAGCGGCTACATGACTTTCATTCTCGCCATGCAAAAGAATCACCTGCGATGCTGTTGCGCTTGCAACAGGCGGTCATTGCGAACGACAACGTGTTCGACGTGTTGATGGACGCGGTCCGCGTGTGCTCACTAGGTCAAATTACCAACGCCTTATTTGAAGTCGGCGGGCAATACCGACGCAATATGTAATTAGTCTAGCCTTACTTATTCAATAGCGCCTCTTGCACCGCCCACAGGCGGTCTTGCCCCCACACGGCGGTATCGCCCACATGAAACGAGGGAACGCCCCAAAGACCTAGCGCAAACATCGCGCTGCGGTTCGCTTCTGCAACCGTTCGCCATTCATTCAGGCCGAGTGCTTCCTTAGCTTGCGTCCAAAGCAACCCGGAGCGTTCAACGATTTTTCGCAAGTCTTTGTCGCTTCCAGCGTCAAGACCTTCAGCCCAAACCCCTTGCATAAACGACAGCACATAGCTTTCGCCTTTGCCTTGCGCTAAGGCCAAGGGCATGAGCGCGAGTCCGCGCTCTGTGGGTTTTCCTACGGGGTCATTCAAACGGCCAAAAGGAATGTTGCGCATGCGCGCTTCTCTTGCGGTGTCAAAGACGATGTACACGCGTTTTTCCCGGGGGACGGGCAGCCCGCGCATTACCATGGGCAAAACGTAGCGCAGGTTCACCTGCGCGCCAGTGCGGCGCGCTAGTTCAAAGACCCGAGGGGCCACGATGGCGGAATAGGGGCTGCGAAAGGAGAAAAAGAAATCAATGGCCGGTGGATTGGTTAAAGCAACTGCGTTTTGAAGGTCTTCACCAGGAGGGAAAAGAAAAGGCGCAGCGTCTTGCTGGAATTGCGGGGTTTGAAGCCCCAAAGTTTGCAAGCGTTTTTCGAGGTGGTGTAAGCGGTCAACCCCCCAATACCACTCTCCGCCAAACCACAGGGTCGCACCCAGGTAATGCCCTAGGCGCTGGCGCAACTTGTCGGCTTGTTCTCGTGTTTCATGGGGGTTACTTGCGCGCAAGGGCGACGCGTTTGAACCATCAATACCGTAGTGTTGCGCCAAGCGGGCTGCATCGCGCTGGCTGTAGGCTTCAAGTAAAGCGCGCTCTGGTGCTGCAGCGTCGCTGGGTGCGCTGACGCAATGGATCTCCATTTGTATTTTGTACCGTGCTTGAAACTGCGGCAATACGGCTGCTAATAATTGGCTGTACGGATCGTCTTCTTGGTGAAAAAAATGAACCACCTGTGCTTCTTTGCGAGCGGCCCTTCGGGATTCAAAGCGGTGGCGCTTGGATTCCAAACGTGCAGGCGACAGCAGGTACTGCATGACTCTCGGAGTCAGCCAAGTTTTAAGTGACATGGTTTAAGTGCTTTGTGAATGGCTCTCGGTGAGCCCATATCGCGCAATGAGGGTGGCGCGACTTTGCGGATCGATATTGATGTTTGCAGTATCGCGTCCTACGCTGGCGAGCAAGCGCGGGTCCATGACGGCCCGCCACAGCGGCGGAATATAGGCGACCAAAAACATCGCAAAGTAGCCACTGGGCAAAGTCGGCAAGTTGTCGAAGTGGCGCAGTGACTGGTAACGGCGCAGGGGGTGCGCGTGGTGGTCGGAGTGGCGCTGCAAGTGAAACAAAATCCAATTGGAGAAAATATGGTTGCTGTTCCAAGAGTGGTGGGGCTGACATGCCTCGTATTTTCCGGGAGCGCGTTGGCGTCTGAGCAAACCGTAATGCTCAATGTAGTTGGCCGAGGTGAGTTGAAAATTAGCCCAAAACGACGCAACGATTAAGAAGGGCAATACGTTCCAACCCAACCACGCCACCAAGCCCGACCACAAAGCCAGTGTCAATAGCGCTGGTTGGATGATTTCGTTATGGAGTGAGAAAACGGGCAAACCTGCTTTCTGTAAACGGGATTTTTCAAGCTCCCATGCACGAAACCAGGCGCCTGGCATTTCCCGAAGAACAAAGCGGTATATGGACTCCCCCATGCGTGAAGACGCTGGGTCAGCCGGTGTTGCCGCATCGCGGTGGTGGCCCCGGTTGTGCTCAATAAAAAAGTGGCCGTAACCGGAGGGAGCTAAAACTATTTTTGCCAACCAACGCTCCAGAGCAGTATTTTTATGCCCGAGCTCATGGCCTAAGTTAATACAAAAACCACCCACTGAGCCGCTAATGAGGACCATCGCAAACATCGCGTGCAAAGGTAAGTCAAAGTGTGAAACAAACCAAGCGCTAAAAATAAACGCAGCCCACAACACGGGCGCGAGTAAATAGGTAACCCAGCGGTAATAGAGATCGGCGTCAAGCGCAGGCACTGCCGATTCAGGTGGATTACTCTGGTCTTCGCCGAGTATGCGATCCAACAAAGGCACGATCGTATAAAAGAAAACCACTGGAAGCCAAAGCATCCATGCCTCTCCGGAGTTGAGCATCAAAGCTGGCCCGATCAATACGGTGGTGGGAATAAGCAGGGACAACAACCATGCATAGCGTTTGTGGTCGCGGTAGGGCTCGGCGTGCTGGTCTGCAGTGGTCATGGGCGGGTTCGCTCAATAGGCATCTTGATAAAACAAAACCTATTGTGCAGCGCCTATGCAAGACTGTTTTACGGGTTTACCCGCAGAGGGTCATGCCATTGTCTGCGCTAGCCAGTTGCAAAGTTCGCTGTCGGGCGAGTCGAAGCCCGCAATCACCGTAAAGTGATCCGCGCCGTCAATGGCTTTTAAAGTCGAATGATTGCCTTGGGCGCTCCATGCTGCGTGAAATAACTGCGACTGGCGAGAAAACTCCGTGGTCTCTGCGCCACCCCAGGTAATCCATGTGGGCGTTTTGCTGGGGCGTACTAAAAAGGCGGGGGAGTTTCTTTGGATGGTGCCAACATCGAGTTGAATCAGGGGCTGCAAATAGCTGTAGCGCAGGGGTGCGAGGTCGTACAAACCGCTGATACACAGCGCGGCTTTCAGCGGGTCTTGGGGTAGGCCATAGTCGCGTGCCCATTGGGTTTCCAAACACATGGCTGTTAAATGGCCACCCGCCGAATGTCCTCCGACTGAGACGCGTTGTGGGTCGCCCCCGTGGTAAGCAATATTGCGCAGCGTCCAAGCCACGGCAGCGCGAACTTGGCGGGTAATTTCATCGAGTGTGACATGCGGGCATAAATCGTAATTCACCACAACGGTCGTGATGCCGCGTTGGTGCAGACCCAAGGCAACGCTACTGAATTCTTTGCTTGAGAGTGCACGCCAATAGCCGCCATGGATAAATACAAAGACCGGGGCATTGGGCTGGTCTGCAGGAAAAATATCCAAGGTCTCGTGGACGGTTGGCCCATAGGGAACGTCCAGCACATGGCGCAAAGTCGAGCGCGCTATCGCACTTTGCGCTACAAAGTGTTTGCCCGGCGCGCTGGGATCGCTTAACGCGATAGAAGGGTTGTACTGGGCATCGATTTGCGATTGTTCAGTGAAATCGCGGTACAGCGGTCGCTTGGCAGGGGTGGACATGGGGCAGGGCTCCTGAATAATGCCCTTACATCATACGAACTTTGACCGACTTTCCTTTGATGCGTCCCGCATTGAGTTTGGCGCAGGCCGCGCTGGCAATTTTTCGATCTACCGCCACAAAGGTACAAAACTCAGTGACTTGAATTTTGCCGATTTGCTCTCGCGTGTAGGCGGGCCCACCTTCGTCGTTGGTTAGTGCTCCCAATACGTCGCCCGGGCGAATTTTTTCTTTTCTTCCGCCCAGTATTTGCAAGCTCACCATGGGCGCGAGCAAGGGATCGGTGCTGGCGGGGGTGAGCGTTTCTAGGCCAAACCAGGTGCTTGAAAAATGCTGGTACTGCTCAATTTTTCCAACCGCACCCATGTCGTTCATGCTCGCCAAGCTCAGCGCCAAACCAGACGCGCCGGCGCGCCCGGTTCGACCCACGCGGTGCACATGAACCTCGGGGTCGGGCGTGATATCCACGTTGATCACGGCTTCGAGTTGGTTGATATCGAGCCCCCGTGAGGCGACGTCCGTGGCAACCAGAACCGAACAACTGCGATTTGAAAATTGCGCGAGTACTTGGTCACGCTCGCGTTGTTCGAGTTCGCCGTAAAGCGCCAATGCGTTAAAGCCTTGTTGTTGCAGTAAGTCAACTAGGTCTTTGCACTGCTGTTTGGTATTGCAAAATGCCAACGTACTGACAGGTCGAAAATGCATCAACAACTTGCCCACGGTTTCCAAACGGTTGGCGCGGGTGACTTCATAAAAACGCTGTTCAATTTGGCTTTGGGCTTGCGGCGCTTCGATCTTGATTTGCTGCGGAGTGCGCATGAATTGGCGTGCCAACTTCTCTATGCCCTCAGGATAGGTGGCTGAGAACAACAAGGTTTGGCGCTCTTTGGGCGTTTGTTTGACGACCTTGGCAATGTCGTCAAAAAATCCCATGTCCAACATCCGATCGGCTTCGTCCAGGACCAATGTATTTAAGCCATCGAGCACCAAGTAGCCTCGCTCCAAGTGGTCCATGATGCGCCCGGGTGTTCCCACCACAATGTGCGCGCCGTTCTCGAGCGAAGCGCGTTGGCCTCGTAAAGCAATACCACCGCACAAGGTCACCACTTTGATGTTGTCTTGGGCCCGCGCCAAGCGGCGAATTTCCACCGTCACTTGGTCGGCCAGTTCGCGGGTGGGGCACATCACCATGGCTTGCACCGAAAACCAACGCGGGTTGAGTTTGGCTAAAAGCGCCAACGCAAAGGCGGCAGTTTTCCCGCTGCCAGTTTTGGCTTGGGCGATCAGGTCGGTACCCGTCAACGCTACGGGCAGACTGGCGGCCTGAATCGGCGTCATCTCCAAATAGCCTAATTGCTCCAAATTGGCCAAGGTGGCCGGGGCCAATGCCAGCGTTGCAAACGCGTTGGTTTTTAAAGTCATTTGCCGTTAATGGCAAGCAACTCCACCTCAAACAAAATCGTTGCGTTTGGCGGTATGGTGCTACCTGCGCCACGCGCTCCGTAGGCAATGGACGCTGGGCAAGTGAGCTTGGCTTTACCGCCAACCTTCATGCGCTGCACGCCTTCGGTCCAACAGGCAATCACACCGCTCAAAGGAAACTCAATGGCTTCATTGCGTTTGTAGGAGCTGTCAAATTCACGGCCATCGGGAAAGGTGCCGCGGTAGTGCACCTTCACAGTGTCACTGGCTTTGGGGCTGGCGCCGGTGCCATCTTTGAGAGATCGGTACACCAAGCCACTGGGCGTAACCACCGCGCCGGCTTCTTTGGCCGCTGCTTGGGTGACTGCGTCAGCCGCCCAGGCGGGTGAGGCGCTGGCTAAGAGCGCTAAAAGGGCGAGAGTCAAACCGGTTTTTTTCATGGGAATCCTTAAACTAACAAAGCGTTCACGCGCTTAACGTAAGCGGCTGGGTCTGCAGGCATTCCACCTTCAGCAAGCAAGGCCTGGTCAAACAAAATATGCGCCAAGTCATGGAAGTGCACCGAGCCGTCGAGTTTTTTCACCAGCGCGTGTTCGGCGTTGACTTCTAAAACAGGCTTCACTTCAGGCGCGGCTTGTCCGGCTTGTTTGAGCATGCGTGCCAACTGTGTGCTCATGCCGTGGTCTTGCACGACCAAGCAAGCAGGGCTGTCGACCAAGCGGGTGGTTACGCGAACATCTTCGGCCTTGTCTTTGAGCGCTTCTTTGAGTTTAGCCAGCAGGGGTTTGAAAGTTTCTGCGGCTTCTTCTGCGGCCTTCTTTTCAGTATCGTCTTGCAAGCTTCCCAAATCGACGGCCCCTTTGGCAACGCTTTGCATGGGCGTGCCGTCAAAGTCTTGCAGGTAATTGAGCGCCCACTCATCGACGCGGTCCGTCATCAAAAGCACCTCAATGCCTTTCTTCTTGAACACTTCCAATTGGGGGCTGTTTTTAGCCGCAGCCAAGGTATCCGCGGTGATGTAGTAAATGGCCTCTTGGCCCTCTTTCATCCGCGTTTTGTAATCTGCAAGGGAGATGCTTGCGGTATCCGTACTAGTGCTGGCAAAGCGCAAGAGTTTGGCAAGCCGATCTTTGTTGGCAAAGTCTTCGCCCAAGCCTTCTTTTAGTACCGCGCCAAATTCCGCATAAAACTTCGTGTATTTACCGATCTGCGCTTTGTCTTCTTCGGAGACCACATCGGTCACACCATCGGCCGAGGCTTCCAGGGCGATGTCGTGTTTGGCTAAGTCTTCGAGCATACCTAAAACGCGTTTGGTACAGCCCTCGCGAATGGCTTTGACATCGCGGCTTTCTTGCAGCAATTCGCGGCTGACGTTGAGCGGCAAATCAGCCGAGTCCACCACCCCTTTGACAAAGCGCAGGTAGGTGGGGAGCAAGGCTTCGGCGTCATCCATGATGAACACGCGTTTGACATACAGCTTGATGCCCGCGGTTTTTTCGCGGTTATACAAATCCATGGGCGCTTTGCCGGGAATGTAGAGCAGTTGGGTGTATTCGGTGCTTCCCTCCACGCGGTTGTGCGTGTGGGCTAAGGGCGCTTCAAAATCGTGGCTGATTTGTTTGTAGAAGTCGTCGTATTGCTCTTGGCTGATGTCTTTTTTTGCACGTGCCCAAATCGCATTGGCTTTATTGACCGGTTCCCATTCGCCGGTTTTGACCATAGCGCCCGGTTGGCGTCCGCCGCTCTCATCGCTGGGGTTAATGAGTTCGCCATCTTTCCATTCTTCCTTTTCCATCAAGATGGGAAGGCTGATGTGGTCAGAGTATTTATTGATAATTCCTTTGACTTTCCACGCGTTGGCATAGTCTTGCGCGTCTTCGCGCAGGTGCAAGGTCACGCTGGTTCCGCGTTGCTCACGAGAAATCGCTTCGACTTCAAATGCGCCGCCGCCACTGGCGCCGCCGTCGCTGACCCAGCGCACACCTTGTGCCACCGGCAATCCCGCTCGGCGCGATTCCACGGTGATTTTGTCGGCCACGATAAAACCAGAATAAAAACCAACGCCAAATTGGCCAATGAGTTGCGAGTCGGCTTTTTGGTCGCCGCTGAGTTTGGAGACAAAGTCTTTGGTACCGCTCTTAGCGATGGTGCCTAGGTTGTCGATCGCTTCTTGTTCTGAGAGCCCAATGCCGTTGTCGGTAATGGTCAGGGTTTTGGCGTCTTTATCAAAAGTCACTTTGACTTTTAACTCCGCGTCGCTTTCCAATAAATCGGGTGCGTTGATAGCTTCAAAGCGCAGTTTGTCGCAGGCGTCAGATGCGTTAGAAATTAATTCACGCAGAAAAATCTCTTTGTTGGAATAGAGCGAGTGGGTAACGAGGTGCAGGAGTTGCGCAACTTCGGCTTGAAAATTAAGGGTTTGCTTGGTCATAAAAATAGCGGTTTCTAAAGTAAAAAACGAGTCAGTCGCAGTTTGTGGGAGAACATTAGCCCCCAAATACATGGGGGCGGGGGAGGAAATTTCAAGGCGTTAAAAACGCTCGTGGGGTGCGAGGTAACGCCACTGGCCGACGGGTAAATTTCCCAGCATGACTTTGCCAATACGCACACGCTTTAAGCCGACGACTTTCAGGCCAACTTGCTCACACATGCGGCGGATTTGGCGTTTTTTTCCTTCATGCAAAACAAAGCGCAGTTGTTCCGGATTTTGCCATTCAACCTTGGCATGCTTTAAGGCTTGACCATCCAAACTCAGCCCATGGCGCAAGAGCTGAAGTTTTTCAGCGGGGAACACCGCTTGAACATCGGCGCTGATGGGGTCATCGTCATCAATGCGACTCAGTTGGGCCGGGGCCGCAGGCTTTTGCAAGGGCCGCCCGGGATAGGTTGCTGCCGCCGATGTGGCTGCGGCGGTGTTAAGTACGCCGGTGTAAATCACACGCACCAAATATTCTTTTTCCATCACCGCGTCTTCGCCAATCAATTGGCGGGCGACGCGACCATCTTGGGTGAGCACCAAAAGACCAGTCGAATCAATGTCTAAGCGGCCTGCTGGAACCAAGCTTTTAAGTTGGCTGCCATGAAAGAAAAAGCGCGCATTGTCTTCCGCCCAGCGGTTGTGGGGTTGCACCAAGGTAATGGCCGGCTCATGGCCGTCTTCGGCTTGGCCACTGACTAAACCTAAAGGCTTGTTGATCAGCACGGTCACCAAATTGGCTTGTTGGCCTTTGGCAAGTTTGTCAATCTCAATCTTGACATCGGGCGCGACTTGCATGCCCATTTCAGCCACGCGTCCATTGACCTTGACCCAGCCTTTGCCAATCCATTCATCAGCTTCCCGCCGAGAGGCCAGCCCCAACTCCGCCATGCGTTTATTCAATCGCAGCGTTCCGTTGGCCCCAATGGCTGCGGTGTTGGTTTGTCCGGCAGGAATGGGGGCGCGTTGCGGTGGGGGAGCAGCCCGTCGAAAGGGGGTTGGAACTGTAGCGGGGGCTTCTTTTTTTTTGGAGTCAATCATGGGCTACAGAGTTAATAGGCTTGCAAGCCTTATTTTACGGGCTTTAGCGCAGAACCACTTGCGAGCGCAGCGCTGAAATGTCCAGCACCCGCAGCCCCCCGTATTCAACCCGAATCGATCCTTGTTCTGCCAGCGTGGTCAGGGCTTCATTGACCCGTTGGCGAGACAGTCCTACCAAGTACGCCAGCTCTTGTTGGGTAATGCGCAGCACCTCGCCAACCCCGGGGTACAGGATCGGGTTAAACAGCGCAGCCAAACTTCGCGCTACGCGAACGTCGGGGTTGTTCATTCGGTCTATTTCACGTGCGGCAATAAATTGGCCTAGCCGCTCGTTGAGTTGGTTCATCACAAACCGGTTAAACCCAATCGAGTGGTCTAACAACCAGTGAAACGTATCGATGTGCAAACCGGCGACACGGCTTTTTCGCAAGGCTTGGATGTTGTAGCGGTAGTTCTCCCGCTTGAGCGCAGTCCCCTCGCCAAACCAGCCGCCCGGAGGAACTCCGGTGTAAGTCATCGTTTGACCTTGCGCATTGTCCGTACTCATCTTTAGCAAACCATCAATGACGCCAAACCAATACGTTGCGGGCCGCCCCGTGCGACACACCATGTCGCCGGGGCTGGCATCGGCCACCTTTAAATCTTCAACCGCGCGGCCGTACTCTTCTGCACTGAGCAAGCGGATCCATGGAATCGCGCTCAGCTCCACTTGCGTTAAAGGGCGACGGCGTTGGTGGAGCGTGGCCTCAGTCTTCATAAAAGCGTTGTGAAGGGTGGCTTGTCAAGATCATGTCAGTTACGGTGAGTTTCAGTCCTTATCCCGTCAGTTAGCAGAAAGTGAAGGGAAAACACCTAGCGGATTATGACCCCAATTGTCGTTGGAATGACAACCTAGCGTCAAATGCAGTCTTACTATCGCCTCCATATTCAACGCCAAGTCGCATCTTTTGGGTTTGCTGCTTGGTTGGTGCAGGTCATAAGGATTTGGGATGCAAACGACTTTTCCGCAACTTTTATTGCAACACGCCAGTGAGCGCCCTCAAGCGACAGCCATGCGTGAAAAGGAATATGGAATTTGGCAGTCGCTTACGTGGAGTGACTTGGCAGTCATGGTGGAGCAGCTCGCTTGTGGTTTGCACCAAGCAGGTATCCAACGTGGAGATCACATGGTGGTGGTGGGAGCCAACCGTCCGCGCTTGTACGCCACGATGCTTGCCGCACAGTCACTGGGCGCAATTCCTGTGCCTTTGTACCAAGACGCCGCCGCCGCCGAGTGCGTGTTCCCGCTTAATAACGCTGAAGTGCGATTTGCTTTTGCAGAAGACCAAGAACAGGTGGACAAGCTCTTGGAAATTCAGCCGCAGTGCCCGCAGTTGTCCCATATTTATTTTGATGATCCGCGTGGCCTGCGAAGTTACGATGAACCGGGCTTGGCTGCGCTCGATGAATTACTAGCGGCTGGCAAAGTCTACGCGGCAGTCCACCCCGATTTTTTTAAGGAATCTGTCAACAGCGGCAAGCCAAGCGATGTGGGAGCCATGTTTTTTACCTCTGGCACCACCGGCAACCCCAAAGGTGTGGTGCATACGCATGATTCACTGCTCAACCGCGCCCGCGCAGGCGCTGAATTCGACCACCTGACCAACAAAGAAGAGGTATTGGCTTACATGCCAGTGGCATGGATTGGCCAAAACATTTTTAGCTATGCGCAGTGGTTGGCCTGCGGTTATGTTGTGAATTGCCCTGAATCAGCGGCAACTGTCACTATCGATTTGAAAGAAGTCGGGCCGAGCTATTACTTCGCACCGCCAAGGGTGTTTGAAGGCTTGCTTACCAGCGTGATGATTCGCATGGAAGATGCCAGTGCGATCAAACGCCGGATGTTTAAGTTTTTCATGTCCGTTGCGCAGCGTGTAGGGCCCAGCAAAATGTCGGGGCGGTCGCTGGGATTTTTGGATGGCTTGCTTTACACCTTGGGTAATTTTTTGGTCTATGGCCCCTTGAGAAATAACTTAGGCTTTAGCCGAGTGCGAGTCGCCTACACCGCGGGCGAGGCCATTGGCCCTGACTTGTTTAGCTTTTACCGCTCGATTGGTATCAACTTAAAGCAGCTGTACGGCTCGACAGAGACTGCGGTTTTCGTCTGCTTGCAGCCTGACCACGAAGCCCGTGCAGATACGGTAGGTGTTCCGTGCGCAGGGGTAGAGATTAAGGTTGCGGATAACGGTGAAATCTTAGTCAAATCACCCGGTTTGCTTAGAGAATATTTCAAAAATCCAAGTGCAACCACCGAAGTGCTGACAAGCGATGGTTGGTACCACACAAGCGATGCTGGATTTATCGATGCCCATGGCCACCTGAAGATCATTGACCGTGTGAAGGATGTAGGTCGCATCAAAGGAGGTGCGTTTGATGGCTCCCTTTTCGCGCCTAAATATGTGGAAAACAAGCTCAAGTTTTTCCAACACATTAAAGAAGTCGTAGCCTATGGAGATGGCCGGGAAAAAGTTTGCGTCATGATCAATATTGACTTTGATGCCGTCGGAAACTGGGCCGAGCGGCGCAACCTTCCGTATGCGGGTTACACCGATTTGGCCCAAAAACCAGAGGTCTACCAGCTCATTAAAGAGTGTGTTGAAAAGGTCAACGCGGATTTGAGTGCCGACGCTTTGCTAGGTGGCTCCCAAGTCAGCCGTTTCTTGGTTCTGCACAAAGAGTTGGATGCCGATGATGGGGAGCTCACCCGAACCAACAAAGTCAGACGCGGTTTTATTGCTGAAAAATACCAAGCGCTGGTGGATGCTTTGTACGAAGGCCGCACTTCCCAATTCATTGAAACCGTTGTTAAGTTTGAAGATGGTCGCAGCGGCAGTGTGAGTGCAACCCTGAAGATTGATGATGCACAAACATTCGCACCCGTAAAGGCGGCAGCATGAGTAAAAAAATTGGCGACATCATTTTGGATGTCAATAACATCTCCTTGAGTTTTGGTGGCGTCAAAGCATTGACCGACATTTCATTCAATGTGCGCGAACACGAAGTGCGCGCCATTATTGGGCCCAATGGCGCTGGCAAAAGCTCCATGCTCAACTGTATCAATGGCGTCTATACCCCGCAGCAGGGAACCATTAGCTTTAAAGGTCAAACCTTTGACCATATGGACAGCCATGAGGTGGCAGTCATGGGAATTGGGCGCACTTTTCAAAACTTAGCCTTATTTAAGGGCATGAGTGTGATTGACAACATCATGACCGGGCGCAACCTTCGCGTAAAAAGCAATCTGTTTTTACAAGCCTTGCGCATCGGCCCCGCGCAGCGCGAAGAAGAACAGCACCGTGAGTTCGTAGAGCACATCATCGACTTTCTTGAAATCCAAGCCTACCGTAAAACGCCGGTCGGGCAGTTGCCCTACGGCTTGCAAAAACGGGTGGACTTGGGCCGCGCATTGGCCATGGAGCCCCAAGTCTTGTTGCTTGATGAACCGATGGCGGGAATGAATGTTGAAGAAAAGCAGGACATGTGTCGATTTGTTTTGGATGTGAATGAAGAATACGGAACCACCATCGTTTTGATCGAGCATGACATGGGCGTAGTCATGGACATATCAGACCGCGTAGTGGTACTGGACTACGGAAAAAAAATTGGTGATGGCACACCTGACGAAGTCCGAAGCAACGAAGAAGTGATCAGTGCTTATCTTGGCACCTCGCATTAAGGACAAACGACATGGCATTTTTTCTTGAAACATTGCTTGGTGGCTTGATGGCTGGCATGCTGTATTCGCTGGTCGCCTTGGGCTTCGTTTTAATCTACAAGGCATCCGGCGTATTTAACTTTGCTCAGGGCGCGATGGTCTTGTTTGCGGCATTGGCGATGGCTCGATTCTCTGAGTGGATTCCTGAATGGACCGGAATTGACAACCCCTTTACTGCGAATTTTTTGGCCTTCGTTGTGGCTGCGTGCATCATGTTTGTGGTGGCTTGGTTGATTGAGAGATTGGCGCTACGTCACCTTGTCAATCAAGAAGGAACCACCTTGCTCATGGCAACCTTGGGGATTAGTTACTTTTTAGATGGAATTGGCCAAACCATTTTTGGCAGCGATATTTACAAAATTGACATCGGCATGCCCAAAGAACCCATCTTGGCATTTGAGCAAATGTTTGAAGGCGGAATTTTGATTAACAAAGAAGACCTCTACGCCGCATTGATTGCAGCCGTCTTGGTCACTATGCTCAGCCTCTTTTTTCAAAAGACGGCGACCGGACGCGCATTGCGGGCGGTGGCCGATGACCACCAAGCGGCGCAAAGTATTGGCATCCCGTTGAACCGCATTTGGGTGATTGTTTGGTGTGTGGCTGGTGTTGTGGCTTTGGTGGCCGGGATGATTTGGGGAAGCAAACTCGGCGTGCAATTTTCTTTGACCACGGTTGCCTTGCGAGCCTTGCCCGTCGTGATTTTGGGCGGATTGACCTCTGTGCCTGGCGCCATCATTGGCGGACTCATTATTGGCGTGGGTGAAAAATTGTCCGAGGTATTTCTCGGGCCGTATGTGGGCGGCGGTATTGAAATTTGGTTTGCCTATGTTTTAGCTTTGTTATTTTTGTTGGTGAGGCCGCAAGGCCTGTTCGGCGAAAAAATTATTGACCGCGTCTAAGCATTTTCGAGAGTACCTATGTTTTACAGAGAAAACGGCCAATTCAAAACCAGCTACCGGGCGGACCAACAAATATTTCCGATAGCGCAAGACCGTTGGGCTATTGGATTGATCATCGCCGCCGCATTTTTTGTGGTGCCGATGATTGGTACGGACTACATGTTCCGCGCTATTTTTATCCCCTTCTTAATCATGTCGTTAGCAGCGTTGGGCGTCAATATTTTGGTGGGCTACTGCGGACAAATTTCCTTGGGCTCAGGCGCGTTTATGGCCGTTGGCGCATACGCTGCTTTCAACTTCTTCGTGCGCTTGCCAGAGTTGCCTTTGCTGTTGTCATTGGTGCTAGGGGGCGTCTGTGCGGCTGCCTTTGGAATTTTGTTTGGACTTCCCAGTTTGCGAGTCAAAGGCTTGTACTTGGCAGTGGCTACTTTGGCTGCCCAGTTTTTCAGTGACTGGATGTTTCTGCGCATCAAGTGGTTTACCAATGACTCACCCTCTGGCTCAGTCTCGGTCTCTGATTTAAAGATTTTCAACTTCTCATTTGATACCCCAATTTCTAAATACCTGCTGTGCCTATCCATATTGGTGGTGTTAGGTGTTCTGGCTAAGAATTTGGTTCGTAGTGCGATTGGGCGCGAATGGATGGCTATTCGCGATATGGATGTGGCCGCCGCAGTCATTGGAATTCGCCCGATGTACGCAAAACTGACCGCATTTGCCGTCAGCTCGTTTGTGATTGGAGTGGCAGGAGCCTTGTGGGGATTCGTCTATCTAGGCGCTTGGGAGCCCGCAGCCTTCTCGGTGGAAATGTCTTTCCGCCTGCTCTTTATGGTCATTATTGGCGGCATGGGTTCCATCATGGGGAGTTTCTTTGGCGCTGCTTTTATTGTGCTCTTGCCGATCGCCTTGAACCAATTTTTACCCTTGCTTGGGTCGATCTTTGGCGTGGAGATTTCAACGTCAGGAATCTCACATGCAGAGTTGATTATTTTTGGCGCTCTCATTGTTTGGTTTTTGATTGTTGAACCCCATGGCCTGGCCAAGTTATGGTCGATAGGTAAACAGAAGATGCGTCTGTGGCCTTTCCCGCATTGATTTTTTTCGTTAACCAACGCACGCAAGTGCATACCCGTAGGAGACTAGTATGAAAATTAAAACAGCTGTTGCGACCATTCTTTTGGGCGCTATTGGAACGCTAGCGCTGATCCAAAGCAAAGCGGCTTTATCTGCAGAAAAGGAGCAGTTCTTCCCAGGGCTACCCTACCGAACGGGGCCGTATGCCCCTAACGGCGTGCCATGGGCTAATGGGTACTCCGACTACCTCAAGCTGATCAACGCCAAAGGTGGCATCAACGGTGTAAAAATTATTTACGAAGAGTGTGAAACTGGATATGACACTGCCCGTGGCGTAGAGTGCTATGAGCGCCTGAAGGGAAAAAATGGTGGTGCGACAGTGTTTCAACCCTTGTCAACCGGCATCACGTTTGCTTTGACAGAAAAAGCACCAGGCGACAAGATCCCATTGATCACCGCAGGCTACGGCCGCAGCGAAAGCCAAGACGGCACTGTTTTTAAATGGAATTTTCCTTTGGCCGGAACATATTGGTTGGCTGCTGATGTCTTGGTACAAACCCTGGGCGTTAAAGAGGGTGGCTTAGACAAGCTCAAAGGCAAAAAAGTGGCGTTGGTCTACCATGACTCACCCTACGGAAAAGAGCCGATTCCTTTGCTGCAAGAACGTGCAGCGATGCACGGCTTTAACCTCCAATTGCTTCCTGTGACTGCACCCGGCGTGGATCAAAAGTCCACGTGGCTACAGGTGCGTCAATCCAAGCCCGATTACGTGTTGCTGTGGGGCTGGGGTGTGATGAATTCCACCGCTTTGAAGGAGGCGCAAGCCACGGGCTATCCCCGTGAAAAAATGTATGGTGTTTGGTGGTCGGGTGCAGAACCTGATGTCAAAGATGTAGGCGAAGGTGCCAAGGGCTACAACGCCGTCACGATGCAACACGGAGCAGAGCCTAACTCCAAAGTCGTGAAAGACATTCTTGCCATGGTGCATGCCAAAGGCCAAGGCACAGGGCCTAAAGAAGAAGTGGGCCAGGTGCTTTATATGCGTGGCGCAATGAGTGCGATGCTGGCGGTTGAAGGTGTTCGCCAAGCCCAAGTGCGCTTCGGCAAAGGCAAGTGGGTGACGTCGGAGCAAGCCCGCTGGGGTTATGAAAACTTGACGCTCGACCAGAAAAAACTTGATGCTGCGGGCTTTGCTGGCGTGATGCGTCCTGTCAGCACGTCGTGCGTGGACCACATGGGCTCCAACTGGGCGCGTGTGCATACATGGGACGGGAAGAAATGGAATTTCAGCTCTGACTGGTTGCAAGCCGACGAGCAAATTCTCAAGCCTCTCGTCAAAGCAACCGCTGCCAAATACGCAGCCGACAAAAAGCTGACTCCCCGCACCCCTGCGGACTGCCAGTCTTAATGCGGTGATTTTGGTGGCTCCTCGGAGCCACCAATCTTCAGCTTCGCGGTGTCTTTTGAAAATAAGTGAAAGAACTGCGGCGCTGACGATTGGTGAAGGCAAAAAATATGGACACTCAAAACATCGTTCTCAATGTCAATGGCATTGAAGTCATTTATAACCATGTCATCTTGGTGCTCAAGGGCGTATCGTTACAGGTACCCCAAGGCAGCATCGTGGCTATCTTGGGTGGCAACGGCGCAGGCAAAACAACCACCTTGCGAGCTGTGAGCAACTTGCTCGCAGGCGAGCGCGGCGCAGTGACCCAGGGCTCGATCGAGTTACGCGGTGAGCGGATTGAAAATTTATCACCTGCAGATTTGGTCCAGCGCGGTGTGGTTCAAGTGATGGAAGGGCGGCATTGCTTTGCCCATTTAACGATTGAAGAAAACTTGCTCACTGGTGGATACACCCGCAAGAGCAAAGCCGAAGTGGCGGCGAATTTAGAGAAGGTGTACGCCTACTTTCCGCGTTTAAAAACTCGCCGTGCCAGCCAAGCGGCTTACACCTCGGGCGGTGAACAACAAATGTGCGCGATTGGCCGGGCTTTGATGGCCAACCCCACCATGGTCTTGCTGGATGAGCCCTCCATGGGATTGGCACCGCAAATCGTCCAAGAGGTTTTTGAAATTGTCAAAGACCTCAACCAAAAAGAAAAAGTCACGTTCTTGCTTGCAGAGCAAAACACCAACATGGCGCTTAAATATTCCGACTACGGCTACATCATGGAGTCTGGCCGTGTGGTGATGGACGGTGTGGCCAGTGATTTGGCCAATAACGAAGATGTCAAGGAGTTTTACTTGGGCGTGGGTGGCGGCGAGCGCAAGAGTTTCAAAGACGTGAAGAGCTACAAGCGGCGTAAGCGCTGGTTGGCTTAATTCTTCTCACGCATTACTAGGATACGTCTATGACCCAACATTTCGACGCGCTTGAAGCGCGCTCCCCTGCTGTGCGTGAAGCGGCCCTTTTGGCGGCCCTGCCAGCGCATATTGCCCATGCGAAAGCCCATGCGCCAGCGTTTTCTAAGTCGCTTCAACACACCACCGCTACCGATATCAACAGCCGCGCTGCCTTAGCGCAATTGCCGGTGATTAGAAAGCATGAATTGCTTGAGCAGCAAAAAGCCGCTCGCGCTGCCGGTGGTAATCTGTTTGGTGGCTTTAGCGCGGCAGGATTTGGAAAATCGATGCCACGGGTGTTTGCAAGCCCCGGAACTATTTACGAACCGGAAGGCACGGCCAGCGATTATTGGCGCATGGCGCGAGCGATTTTTGCTGCGGGTTTCCGTTCAGGCGAACTCATTCACAACGGCTTTAGCTACCACTTTACGCCTGCAGGCTCGATGATGGAATCCGGCGCACATGCGCTGGGGTGTACGGTCTTTCCCGGTGGCATCGGCCAAACCGAGCAACAAGTGGCCGTCATGTCCGAGCTTCAACCGGCAGGCTATATCGGGACACCCAGTTTTCTAAAAATCATTGTGGAAAAAGCTTCTGAAATGGGCGTAGCTTTGCCTAGCCTGCGTAAAGCCTTGGTGTCTGGCGAAGCGTTTCCGCCCTCCTTGCGGGATTGGATGACCGAGCGCGGTATTGATGCGTACCAGTGTTACGCCACGGCGGATGTCGGGCTGATTGCTTATGAGACCGCGGCACGCGAAGGGTTGATCGTTGATGAAAACGTATTTCTAGAAATCGTTCGACCGGGTACCGGTGACCCCGTTGCTGAAGGCGAAGTCGGCGAGGTGGTTGTAACTAGTCTCAACCCAACCTACCCTTTGGTTCGGTTTGGAACAGGCGATTTGTCAGCGGTATTGCCGGGACACTGCCCTTCGGGTCGAACCAACACCCGAATCAAGGGC
>SXSX01000239.1 GCA_005793295.1 Burkholderiales bacterium
CGCAAAACGCACGAAATCGCATTCGACTTCAACGCAGGCACGCTGGCATAGTCTGTTGCTGCCGGATGCAAAACCTCAAACACCACGCCGTCCCACACCCACGATTGGCCGGCTTGGCAACGCACTGATTTTGCTTTTGCAAGCAAGGGGCCTGCATCTAAAGAGCTCCAAACGTCTGCATCGACTTGCAAAGCCAAAACCGCCGCTGCGCCGCCCACGTGGTCTGCGTCGCGGTGGCTTAACACCATGCGCTGAAGCTGCGTGTGTGTGGCAGACAAGAGCGGCACCAAAACCCGATTGCCTGCGTCGCTTTCAATGCTGTACCGCGGGCCAGCGTCATACAAAAGCGCATGGGTCGCAGTTCGAACCACAACCGCATTGCCCTGCCCCACATCGGCGGCAACAATTTCAAACTCGCCCAAAGCAGGCACGAGGGGCCGCCACACCACCAAGCCCAAAACCAAGGGCAAGCCCAACACGCGAAAACTCCAAGGAAGGGGGAGCACCAATAGAAGCGAACCCGCGCCTGCGGCAATCGCTAACCACCAAGGCGGAACAGCAAACGCCCACACTGCCCAAGGCCAAGCCACCATCGCTTGAAGCACGCCCATCATCAAATCTATCCCCCATGCCGCCACACTCCAAAGCGCAGGAACCAGAGCGCCGAGCATGGCCAAGGGCGTCAAGACCAAGGTCACCCAAGGCACTGCCAACACATTAGCGAGCAAACCCACCAAGGACAATTGACCAAAGAGCACCACCGACAAGGGCGCAAGGGCTAAAGTGATTCGGCCTTGTTCGCGCACAAAGCCCAGCCCATAGCGTGCCGCCGCAGCGGCTGATCCTTGGCCTGGCGAAAACGCTTGCCGGTCAAAGCTGCGGGAATCACTGGCAAAAAGCACACCCACCGCGACAAAACTCAGCCAAAATCCCGCCTGCAATAAAGCCCAAGGATCTAGCGCAACCACCAGCACACAGGCCAGCATCCAAACACTCGTCCAAGGCCAACGCGCCCCCATCAGACGCAGCAACACGACCGTTGCCAACATCGCACAGGTGCGCTGCGCTGGCACACCCCATCCAGAAAAAAGTGCGTAAGACGTTGCCAATAGCAAGCCGCCTAAGAGCGCTGCGCTTGGGGCCGGCAGCACATGACATAAGCGCGAGGACCGTCGCCAAAGCGCACCCACACACACCACGGCCAACCACGCAAACATCGTGATGTGCAAGCCCGAAATACTCACCAAGTGGGCCACGCCCGTGGCACGAAAAACATCCCAATCTGCGCGGTCAATCGCACCTTGGTCGCCAATCACCAAAGCGGCAATCATTCCCGCAGCCTGCGGGTTAAGCACTTGCAACTCAATGCGCTCGCGCAGCGCTTGGCGCAACCGCGCAACGGGGTAAAGCCACGTTTGGGCCACACGGTGGGGCCGAACCTCTTTGGCACCCGCACGCACATAACCCGTGGCTTGAACCCCTTGCTCCCACAGCCACAACTCGTAATCAAAACCATGCGGGTTGCTGCTGCCATGAGGCGCTTTGACGCGCAGCGTCAATTCCCAACGCTCACCGGGGCGGACCGGTTGCGGTTGGTATTGAAGTTCCCAAGCAGAAGCATCTGCCCCTGCAGGCGCCATCCCGTTGTACCAACCCACATCCATCCGCTTCGGAAAAGCAACCGGGACGCCGCTGCCCAAACGGGCCGACTCCACGCTCAGCCTGAAGCGCAGGCCGGCCGCATTACGCTGAGGCAACTCGGCCACGACGCCCGTGATACGCAGATCTTGGCCTTCTAAAGCCGGATTCAAACGCTCAGAGTCAAACGCGACAGCGCGAAGGCCTGTCAAAGAAAACGCTACCAAACCAAAAACCATCGCCCAAATGAAAGCGCCCATCCATCGTGCTGTCCATCGCGCTGGGCGTCGGTTTCGGTTGCGCATCATTTCCAAGAGCCCGAGTGCGATAGCACCTAAGCCCACAGCGACATACACAAGCGCCGTCCACAACGCCTCTTGCTGTAACTGCAAGGCCGTTCCCGCCAACCACGCCCAAGCCGCGCCCATAGCAAAGCGGGCCCCTGACAAAGGCGGTGAACTGACGTGTGACATGGCTTGATCTTATCGGGCGCAACGCACAGCCAAGCCAAGCGCCCATCTATTTCGGTGAAAATACCCCCAATACTTTCTACGCCCATTTCTTTTTTTATTTATTTCGGAGCCGCCATGAATATCTATACCCAATTAGACAAACTCAAGATCACTTTGCCCCCCGTGGCCATCCCAGCCGCTGCCTATGTGCCTTTTGTGCAAACCGGGAATTTGGTTTTTATAAGCGGTCACATCGCTAAAAAAGACGGGCAAGTGTGGGTAGGTCAATTAGGTAACACCATGCAAACGGCTGAGGGCAAGTTGGCTGCCCGTGCGATTGCGGTGGACTTAATGGGAACCTTGCATGCTGCTGTGGGCGACCTGAACCGCGTAAAGCGGATTGTGAAACTCATGTCTTTGGTGAACTCGACTGGTAGCTTCACGGAACACCATTTGGTGACGAATGGGGCAAGCGAGTTAATCGGCGAAGTATTTGGAGAAAAAGGCGCCCACGCCCGCAGTGCTTTTGGCGTAGCCCAAATTCCAATGGGTGCGTGTGTCGAAATCGAGATGATTGCAGAGCTAGCGGACTAAACTACAGGATGCGATAGCGCGTCTGAAGTAGCCAACTGCGTGAGTTCGGCTCGCAAGCGTTCCAGCTCAGCCGCGTAGTTCTGCGCGTCCCCATAATCGACAAACCCATGGTAATGCGGATGGGCATGAAGTACGCGTCTTGCGTGTTTGATGGGACACCAATACTGCTCAGTACGGCCAAAAATTTCTCTGCAATAGGCCATCAAGCCGTTGCCATAGGAGCAATAAGCGCAGTTGGCTTTTTCTAAAAAATTGAGGTACGCCAAATGCGTACGGTCAAAGACAAAGTAATCGGCTCGCTTGATTTTTGGAATCCGGTACAACGGAAAACACACCTCTTGGTACAAGGTAACAAAACCATCTAAAAAAAGCATGGGCAACAAAACAGGGTAAATAAAAGGAATCGTGAGAACATTGCGCCATTGCGCTGACAACATATATCCCAGCAGGCCTTGCTTGAAGCGTCTTTGTTGGTCTAAGACTTCTTTTTCAAAGCGAATTTTTCGCTCTTCAAAATCCGCTTGCCACTGCTGGCGTCGAATTTTTGCCTCCATCTCAATGGATTGCTCCAGCGCCTGAATACGGTCTAAAAATTCACGAATATTTTCGTTCATAGGATCCTTTGAGGAAACAAGGGCTACGGGCTCACATCAACGAAGTATGACCTGTGTCAAGGGCGAAAAGTTAAATGGCCTGCACACTGAGCGTTAACCATGACGCGCAATCACCATACCACTGACACCGGCCTCAGCCCAAGCGCGGCGGCACTTCGTTTAGCCAAAGATGGGCCCAACGAAATCGAACTACATATTAAACGTCCGGTATGGCGACGATTGCTCGACTTGTTACGTCAACCTATGTTTGCCCTGCTCGTGGCAGCGGCTTTGCTTTACATCGTGCTCGGGGATTTAACAGAAGGGTTGACGCTGGCCGTTTTTGTTTTGGCCGTCTTGGTACTGACTTTTTACCAAGAAGGCAAGTCCGAGGCATCCATTGAGGCGCTTCGCCAGCTGACACAACCGCATGCGCAAGTGGTGCGGGCTGGGCAGCGGCTCACGATCCCTGCGCGAGAGGTGGTTTTGGGCGACTGTCTTGTTCTCTCAGAAGGCGGCCGTGTAGCTGCAGATGGCCGAATACTTCGAAGCGATCACTTAGAAATTGACGAGTCCTTGCTCACAGGCGAATCTGCGCCGGTCGAAAAAAACCATTCCAGCCAGACGCCAGACCATGCTCTGGTTTTTGCCGGAACTTTTATTGTGCGCGGCCAGGGCTTAGCGCAAGTTCTCGCTACCGGCAATCGCAGCCAAATGGGCCAAATTGGCGTAGCACTGGGCCAAACCGATCACGCCCGCACGCCCCTCCAAGAACAAACCGCCCACTTGGTCAAAGTGCTGGCCACCCTGGTCGGCGTGCTTTGCGTTGTTATGGTTCTCACCTTGGGCCTTCGCAACGGACAGTGGCTACCCGCAATGCTCTCGGGGATCGCGTTGGCAATATCCATCCTGCCAGAAGAATACTCGGTGGTGCTCACGCTGTTCCCCGCCATGGGGGCGCACCGTTTATCTCGTGAAGGCGTGCTTACCCGCCATATCAATGCCATCGAAACGCTGGGCGCAACGAGTGTGTTGTGTACGGACAAAACCGGTACGTTGACGCAGAACCGCATGGCGGTGCGATCCCTAGCGGTTTCAAGCACTGGTAAACCAACCGCCATACCAAGTGCAATTCTGCGATGGTCGTCCACTTCTACGTCCTTAGACAGCCCATTTCACCCATTGTTGGAACATGCGATTTTGGCCAGTGCGCCGCACCCCTTTGACCCGATGGAAATCGCTTTCCATACACTGGGTGAAACCCATTTGAAAGAGATAGAACCGCTGTACCTCACTGGCCAATTGGTACAAACCTATGGGCTGAGTACGGAGCTTAAAGCGATGTCCCATATGTGGCAAAAAGGGCAAGACTCTTTGCGTTTCGTCTCAACCAAAGGGGCGCCCGAGGCTGTCATGGATTTATGCCATCTCAGTCAAGCGCAACGCGAGCATTGGTTGGATTGTGCAGACGGAATGGCCAAAGAAGGTCTTCGGGTTTTGGGTGTGGCGCACAGTCGTTTTGAAGGCGGTATGTACCCTCAAAATCCGCACGATTTTGAATTCGAATGGTTGGGATTGGTGGGATTGGCTGATCCGCTTCGCCCTGAAATCCAACAAGCGGTCGCCGAGTGTCAAAGCGCAGGAATTCAAATCATCATGATCACCGGCGACTACCCCACGACAGCCCAAGAAATTGCCCGCCAAGCCGGTCTTGTTGGGGGCGGCATCTTGAGCGGCACAGAACTCGACCACCTTAACGAGAGTGATTTGCGCAATCGACTGCGAAAGGTGACTGTTTGTGCGCGTATCTCACCGCATCAAAAATTGCGGATCGTCCAAGCCCTTCAAGCCAATGGAGAGATCGTCACAATGACAGGTGATGGCGTCAATGACGCGCCAG
>SXSX01000012.1 GCA_005793295.1 Burkholderiales bacterium
CCAAAACCCTCCTTTAATCAAGTACCCCTGTTTGTCTCACATACGCTGAAGTCGGACAGTGATGGTTAATTTACCTACCGCAGGGGTGGATTACCACGTTCCCTTTGGCGGTCGTAAGGCTTCAAGTTTTGGGCCGCGTGAGCAAGGCCGCTATGCGGCTGAGTTTTATACAACCGTCAAGACAGCATATGCAGCAATTTGAAGTTTAATTTCATTGCGGCTTGGGTGAAAATTAATTGCGTCATCGATTTTTACTGAGTGCTTGATCCATAATCATCCGAATGAAGTAATTCCAGTCTACTTTTCCGCCCTAAAACTACTTACGAAATAGTAGCCCAATAGAGTAAATCTCCGGTCAATTGATGTTGGATACTTGGATTGATACCCACTGCCACTTGGATGCAAGCGAGTTTGACGCAGACCGTGATACCGTGCGTCACGATGCTCGCCTTGCGGGTGTAGGTCACTGCGTTATTCCTGCGGTAGCTGCTTCTAACTGGAAGACTGTGCGTGACTTGGCACACCAGTTCAATGACTCTTACTGTTTAGGCATTCACCCGCTTTTTGTAGATCAAGCCACGGAAAATGACTTGGTCTCATTAGAAAAAGAAATCCACCAACATATCGGAGATGAGCGTCTTGTTGCTGTGGGTGAAATTGGACTGGATTACTTTGTACCAGCGCTCACACAAAGCCCACTGCGAGAAAAGCAGGAGTTTTTTTATCGCCAGCAATTGCAATGGGCTGCAAAGTTTGAGCTGCCGGTGGTGCTTCACGTTCGCCGCAGCGCTGACCGCTTGCTTAAATATTTAAGAGAAGTGCGTCCCACGTCGGGACGATGGAGCGGAATCGCCCATGCGTTCAATGGCAGCGATGTGCAGGCCCACGCTTTTCTTGATTTGGGCTTCAAGCTTGGCTTTGGTGGTGCGGTCACTTTTGAGCGGGCCTTGCAATTGCGCCATTTAGCAACGTCGTTGCCACTTGATGCGATGGTTGTGGAAACCGACGCACCCGATATCGCCCCCCATTGGTTGTATGCCACCGCGCTCATGCGCTACCAAGGAACGCCCCAAGGCCGAAATTCGCCGTCTCAAATCCCACGGATTGCTGAAGTGATAGCGCAGTTACGCGGTATCAGCGTTCAAGAATTAAAAGCAGCGACGACTTTCAACGCACAAGCCGCATTGCCCCGCTTGGCCGCACTGTTATAAACCTCCATGCTTAAAAAACCCATATCGCTCATTGCTTTTCCTGAGGTTAATTTTTCTGAAGAGGGGCCGGTTCGCCATTTGCATTTAGGCAGCGAGTGGATTCAGGGCTCCATGCTCTTGGATGAACCCAATGCCCTTGTGCATGAATACATTCAGCGCATGATGGCGTGGCTGTTACTCATCGATCCGACGACTGCGCCCCAACGCCAAGCTGTGCAACTTGGTTTAGGCGCAGGCTCCTTAACCAAGTTTTGCCACAAAGAAATTCGAATGCAGACTACGGCGATTGAACTCAATCCTCAGGTTTTGCACGCATGCCGCGGCTGGTTCAAGCTGCCTGCTGACAATGCGCGCATGCAGGTCATCTTGGAGGATGCAGCACAAGAGATTAAAAAATCCAAATGGCTGGGAGCGGTCGACGCATTACAAGTTGATTTGTATGACGAGGAGGCTGCGGCGCCAGTGTTGGATAGTGCTGATTTTTACGCGGACTGCCGCAGCACCTTGACTGCCGATGGCTGCATGACAGTGAATTTATTTGGCCGGTCATCGAGTTTTTCTAAAAGTGTAGAAAAAATTTCAGCCGCTTTTGGGCGCGATGCGGTTTGGGCTTTCAAGTCCACAAGGGAAGGCAATACCGTGGTGCTTGCGCAGCGCACGCCCTGTCGCCCCAGTCGCTCAGTTTTGGCAGAGCGTGCTGCATATATTGAATTGCACTGGGGTTTACCCGCGGGCAAGTGGGTGAAAGGACTTAAACCGGTCACACAATAGGTAAATCAGTTCGTATCTAAGTAAGAATCAGAAGTTTTTCAGTGCAAAATTAGTGATCGACAGTCCAATAAGGAGTCAGCTTGTGAATATCAAAAGTCAAAAAGATTTTTTCTCCGGTCTCATGTTCATGTGTGTAGGGGTGGCCTTTGCATGGGGCGCAAGCAGTTACAACATCGGTAACGGTGCCCGTATGGGGCCCGGTTACTTTCCTTTGGTTCTAGGAATCTTGTTGTCAGTGCTTGGTGTTGTAATTACCTTTAAGGCTTTGGTCGTGGAGACGGTAGATGGTGACAAGGTTGGAAGCATTGCTTGGAAGCCCTTGATTTTTATCATCGCTGCGAATTTGGTGTTTGGCGCATGTATTGGAGGACTGCCAAGCATTGGCATGCGTCCATTGGGTCTTATGGTTGGGATCTTTGCGTTGACGTTTATCGCCAGTAATGCAGGTGACGAATTCAACTTTAAAGAGGTAACGATTCTTGCCTTCCTCCTTGCGGTATTGAGTTACGCCGCATTCATCTTGCTTTTGAAACTGCAATTCCCGGTGTGGCCTGCATTTCTTACCGCTTAAGGACTCTTTGCCATGGAACTATTTAACAACTTAGCCCTCGGTTTTGGCGTAGCGTTCACGCTGCAAAACCTCATGTATGCCTTTATCGGTTGCCTATTGGGTACGCTGATTGGTGTCTTGCCTGGTATCGGCCCCTTGGCAACAATTGCGATGCTCTTGCCTGCCACCTATGCACTGCCACCAGTTGCAGCCCTTATCATGCTGGCGGGTATTTACTATGGCGCACAGTACGGCGGCTCAACCACAGCGATTTTGGTGAACTTACCCGGTGAGTCCTCCTCCGTTGTCACAGTGATTGACGGTTACCAAATGGCCAGAAATGGGCGCGCTGGCCCAGCCCTTGCAGCTGCGGGCTTGGGTTCATTTTTTGCGGGCTGCGTAGGCACCCTGATATTGGCCGCATTTGCGGCACCGTTGACAGAGCTGGCGTTTAAGTTTGGCCCTGCCGAGTATTTTTCATTGATGATTTTGGGCCTCGTGGGCGCTGTGGTGTTGGCCTCAGGCTCCTTGATCAAAGCCATTGCGATGATTATTTTGGGCCTCTTGCTCGGCATGGTTGGTACTGACGTGAACTCTGGTGTCGCACGCTACAGCTTGGATATTGCTGAATTGACCGACGGAATTGGATTTATCGTCATTGCGATGGGCGTGTTCGGTTATGGCGAAATTATTAGCAATCTTTCTAAACACGAAAGTGAGCGAAAAATTTTCGTGGCCAGTGTGACGGGATTGATGCCAACCAAAGAAGACTTTAAGAATATGGTTCCGGCAGTCTTGCGCGGGACGGCTTTGGGCTCCTTGCTTGGAATTTTGCCAGGTGGAGGTGCCGTGATGGCGGCTTTTGCAGCCTATACCTTGGAGAAAAAAACGAAACTTCGGCCAAGTGAAGTGCCCTTCGGAAAAGGCAATATTCGGGGGGTGGCTGCGCCTGAGGCTGCAAATAATGCGGGTTCACAAACCTCATTTATCCCGTTGCTCACATTGGGGATTCC
>SXSX01000013.1 GCA_005793295.1 Burkholderiales bacterium
AGCGTGGTCTCTCTTCGGGTTGGATGAAGCCGATACAGTCGTGAATGTCCAAGGCGATGAACCCTTGATTGATCCGGTTTTGGTGAATCACGTGGCCCGCTTGCTACAAGACCATCCCTTGGCTAGCATGGGTACGGCTGCGCACCCCATCGATAACGTTGCCGACTACTTGAACCCCAATGTGGTCAAGGTGGTTCTAGATGCCACGAACCACGCCTTGTACTTTAGTCGAGCGGCTGTCCCTTTTTTGCGTGACCCGCCCTCTGGAAAAAATGTATCTGCTCTGCCCCAGCCTGCGCCGTTGCGCCACATTGGTATTTACGCATATCGCGTTGGTTTTTTACGCGCCTTCCCTACCCTGTCACAGGCCCCGTTAGAAATCACCGAGGCCCTGGAGCAACTGAGGGCCTTATGGCACGGCCACCGCATCGCGGTTCACATCACTCCCACAGCACCAGGACCTGGCGTTGACACCCCCGAGGATCTTGCGCGGGTGCGTGCGTTATTCACAAACTCGCCAGCGCTGTAAGCCAAAGACCCCCCAACGCATGCTATTCTCAGCACCACAACCATTGCATTTGCTTGAAGACACCCCCTTCAAAAGGGAATCAAAAGCGGAACCTATTTTTTCTATTGAAGGTTAGCCATGAGACTGATTCTGCTGGGAGCACCGGGCGCGGGTAAAGGCACACAAGCCACGTTTATCTGCCAAAAATTCGGGATTCCCCAAATTTCAACTGGGGATATGCTGCGAGCCGCAGTGAAAGCAGGAACTGAACTCGGCTTACAGGCCAAATCCATCATGGACTCAGGTGGCTTGGTCAGTGACAGCTTGATCATCAACTTGGTCAAAGAACGCCTTCAGCAACCCGACTGCGCCAAGGGATTTCTTTTTGATGGATTCCCACGCACCATTCCCCAAGCTGACGCTATGAAAGCGGCCGGCGTTCCTTTGGACTATGTGGTCGAAATTGACGTTCCTTTTGACGCCATCATCGAACGTATGAGTGGTCGACGCTCACACCCAGCTTCTGGGCGGACTTACCACGTTAAGTTTAATCCTCCCAAGGTCCAAGATAAGGACGATGTCACGGGAGAGCCTCTTATTCAGCGCGAAGACGACAAAGAAGAAACCGTGAAAAATCGGCTTAATGTCTACAGCGCCCAAACCCGCCCCTTGGTTAAGTACTACTCCGACTGGGCCCAACAAGAACCCAGCAAAGCTCCCAAATACCGGGCTGTCAATGGACTGGGGGATGTGGATGGCATCACGGCCCAAGTGTTAGCGGCGCTCGAAGGCTAAGCGCCGACGTCATCCTTAGGTCCGTTGGGCCGAGGCCGCCTCTAGGGCGCGTTGGGCGTCACGGCGTAATTCTTCGTCCTTGGCAACGGCCAAGGATTGTTTGAGCAACAGTTGGGCTTTGCCCCACAGCTGCAATCGCAGACACATGATGCCGGCCAAATATTGCAGCAAAGCATCGCGCGGTTGTGCCATCTGAGCCGCCTCGATCCGGCCAAGCCAGACCGCATCTGGCGTCCCGTCTTGCTTGCTAAAACCCAATTCCAAAGAACGCACCAAAGCAAGCCGTTGTGCCGGTGTCAACGCATTGGCTTGCTTGACCATGCGCTCCCACAGCGGAAGCAACCAGATTCGCGATTGCGCGACATCACCGCCGCGCTGCAACCACTGCCCAACCAAAGTCAAAACGACATCGGTAATTTTTTTCTCGTTCTCATCCAATGATTTCCAAGCGCGTTCAATCTCCCGAGGTCCATCAGCCGCCATTAAAAGTTCTATGGCAAGTGCCTTCACAATGCTCTCGCCACTGGCTTGCGTAAACGCGCGGTGCTTCACCAACAAGCGGGCTGTTTCTAAGGCGGCCAGGGTTTTTCCAGACAAGCGGGCAATTTTGAATCGCAAGCGCAGCGCGATGGTTCGCCGTGATGCCCCTTGGGGTAGTTGGCTTAGCCATTGGGATGCCGCATCCACATCGTGATCATCAAGTGCCCAGCGCGCCGCACGCAAGTAAAAACCGTCTTGAGAATCTTTCGCCTGCGGGTCGCGAAGTTCTTCTAAAGCGTTTTGGAAATGGCTATCGCGCATCGACCGGTCTTGCAAAGCATGGGCACTTTCTGCCGCTAACAAATGCAACATGGCCAGGGTTCTTTCGCCGTGGTGGGCACTGTTGTGCGCCAAGTTCACTGATTTTTCTAAATCAATGGCTTGTTCAGCCGCTTTGCGAGACCGAATAAAACGCCCCGCAACCATGTGCGTGAGTGAATCGATTAGCGCTGAGTGGATCAGCCGCTCCTTTTGTTGCAAGCGCCAGCGTCGAGCTTGTTGAGGCAATTGGGCGAAAAGCGAAATACCTCGCAGCGCCAAATGCAACAAAACGAAGACGGCGACCAAAGCCAAAAGAACCAGGTTCAAAGACAGGTCCAGCCGGTAAGGCGGCCAAAACACCGTGACGGTTCCAGGATTACCGGCGGCAAACAGTGCGCTGACTGCCGCAATCGCAAACAGTCCCACTAACCACAAAACAACACGCATGGCTTAGCGCCCTGCTGCGGCCGTCGCAAGGGCCGCTAAGGTTTCATCGGTGCGCGGGATATCCAGCGTTCGCATTTTGTTTTGCGCTTGGCTGAGTAAGTTTGCGGCGGTTTGGGTTTTTTTGGAGCTCGGATCAAAATAACGACCCAAGGTAACCGACGCGGTTGCCAAGTCAGCCCGGGCTGCGTCGGTCTGGCGCGACAACAACCCTAGGCGAGCGTTGAGAATACGCAACTTGAAATTTTCTCGCAGGAAGAAAGTTTGGTCTGGTGACAAAAGCGCAGACTCAGGGTCTCCAATCTTGCTTAAGCGCACCAAGCTCTTCAATTCCTCTTGTACCGTTGTAAGCGTTCGCATCCACCAAACCGACACACTCTCTTGCGGCTTGCGTGACAAAGGCTCGGCGGTCTTTTTCAATCCAACAGCGTTTGCCGCGGGCAATTCATCGGCAAGCAAAGCTAATTCATCGAGCTGCAACAAAATCGCAGGCGTATCGGACAAGGTGGTTGCCTTAATCCGGGCGATGTCGTGGGTCATCGCGCGTTGCAAAGGGGACAAGCGCGGTTGGGCGGTTTTTGCAATGCGGGCTTCCGCCGTTTTCAGCGCCGCAAGCAACGGCGCCACGCTGCCAGTCAGTTGGGCTTGTTGTTGGGCTAAGCGAATCGAAGACTCGATGTCGAT
>SXSX01000240.1 GCA_005793295.1 Burkholderiales bacterium
AAAGTGGATCGACAGTGAGTTCCAGCCTTCGACCTTGTCCAAAGACAAGCAGACGGCGGAAATGAAGTGGTTTATTGACGCAGCGAAAAAATTGCAAGCCAAAGGCGTTAAAGAAATTTCTGTGGTTTCTGAAACGATTACAACCCACGAGTACGAGTCCAAAACATTGGCGAAGGCCTTTCAAGAGATCACAGGGATTAAGGTCAAGCACGACCTGATTGGCGAAGGCGATGTGGTCGAGAAGTTACAAACCTCGATGCAGTCAGGCAAGTCAATTTATGACGGCTGGATCACAGACTCCGATCTGATCGGAACCCACTACCGGTATGGCAAAGTGATGAACCTGACTGACTATATGGCAGGCGCAGGCAAAGAGTGGACCAACCCTGGCCTGGACTTGAAGGATTTCATCGGTACCAGCTTCACGACCGGACCCGATAAAAAACTGTACCAGTTGCCCGATCAGCAGTTTGCCAATTTGTATTGGTTTCGCGCAGACCTCTTTGAAAAACCTGAACTCAAAGCCAAATTCAAAGCGAAGTATGGATACGAACTCGGTGTCCCCTTGAATTGGAGTGCGTACGAAGACATTGCTGCTTTCTTTACGGAAGACGTCAAGACCATTGATGGCAAGCCTATTTACGGTCACATGGATTACGGCAAAAAAGATCCTTCCTTGGGTTGGCGCTTTACTGACGCATGGCTGTCTATGGCCGGTACCGCAGACATTGGCATTCCTAATGGCAAGCCGGTCGACGAGTGGGGTATTCGCGCTTCTGCCGACGGATGCACGCCCCTGGGTGCGTCTGTTGCCCGTGGAGGCGCAACCAATTCACCAGCCGCTGTATACGCTTTAACAAAGTACATCGACTGGATGAAGAAATACTCGCCTAAAGAAGCCATCGGTATGACGTTTGGAGAAGCCGGCCCTGTGCCAGCACAAGGACAAATTGCCCAGCAGATCTTTTGGTACACCGCCTTTACTGCTGACATGATCAAGCCTGGCCTTCCAGTTGTGAATGCTAATGGCACACCGAAATGGCGTATGGCCCCCGGCCCCAACGGCCCTTACTGGAAACAAGGGATGCAAAACGGTTACCAAGACGTAGGTTCATGGACTTTCTTTAAAGACCACGATGCCAATAAAGTCGCTGCCGCTTGGTTGTACGCTCAGTTTGTGACTGCCAAGACCACATCGCTAAAGAAAACCATTGTGGGTCTGACCCCTATCCGGGAATCAGACATCCAATCTAAGGCGATGACCGACATGGCTCCAAAGTTGGGTGGTTTGGTGGAGTTTTATCGCAGCCCTGCGCGTGTGGCTTGGACTCCCACAGGAACCAACGTGCCTGACTACCCCAAGCTTGCCCAGCTCTGGTGGAAGAACGTGGCAGTGGCTGTGACGGGTGAAAAAACACCACAAGATGCCATGGATAACTTGGCCAATGAGATGGACGATGTGATGGGCCGTCTTGAGCGTGCTGGCATGGCAAATTGCCCGCCTAAGCTCAATCCAAAAGGTGACCCTAACAAGTACCTCAGTGACAAGGGCGCACCATGGAAGAAATTGGCGAATGAAAAGCCAAAGGGTGAAACGATTGCCTATGACACGCTTCTCAACGCGTGGAAAGCTGGCAAGGTTCGTTAATTCATTCGAGTGATGAACTCGATCTGAAAGGCGGCCGTGCAGTGTTCTGCTGCACGGCCTTTCATGGACAAAGTAGTATCTCTCGCCCACGAGGGCAGGGGAATCTGCTTGCCAATTCTTATACATTCTTATGTCCTGCGATACCTCTTTGCTTCTGACCCAGCGTGCTGTATTGCTCGCCCGTTTGGCCGAAGATCGCACCTATGACATCGCAGTTGTTGGCGGTGGTGCGACGGGTCTGGGTGTTGCATTGGATGCAGCCGCACGAGGGTTGAGTGTGATTTTGGTAGAGGCGCATGACTTCGCAAAAGGGACGTCTTCACGTTCAACAAAACTGGTGCATGGCGGCGTTCGTTATTTAGCGCAAGGTAATATTTCATTGGTACGTGAGGCGCTGCATGAGCGCACCACCTTGCTTCATAACGCGCCCCATATTGCCCAACCCTTGGCTTTCGTCATGCCGTCCTATCGGTGGTGGGAGACGCCGTTTTATGGCGTGGGTTTGACCTTGTATGACCAGCTGGCTGGGAAAGCGGGCCTAGGTAAAACAGAATTTTTATCGCGCAATGCAACCCAAGATTTGCTACCCATGGCGCAGCCCAAAGGTTTGCGGGGCGGGGTGAAATACTGGGATGGACAGTTCAATGATTCCCGGTTGGCTTTGGCCATCGCACGAACTGCAGCACAGCGGGGTGCTTTGTTGCTGAACTACTGTAAAGCCGATCAGTTGCACTATGAGAACGGAAAGATTGCAGGGCTGGAGTGCTTCGATACGTTTACTGAAAAAAAATACCGTATTCGCAGTCGTTGCGTGGTTAATGCAACGGGTGTGTGGGTGGATGCGCTACGAGAAAATGACGGCGCATATGCAGACACATATCACCCCGCAGACGTAAAACCCATGGTCGCGCCTAGCCAAGGGGTTCACATCGTGGTTGATCAAGAGTTTCTAGGCTCAGATGTCGCGCTGATAGTCCCCAAGACTTCGGATGGGCGCGTATTGTTTGCAGTTCCTTGGCTGGGTAAAGTCGTTTTGGGTACGACCGATACGCCTTCAAAGGATTTGGCGCTCGAGCCTATGCCTTACCAAGAAGAGACAGATTTCATTCTTCGTGAGGCGGGGCGTTACTTGCGCAAGGCTCCGACCCCAAGCGATATTAAAAGCATCTGGGTTGGCTTAAGGCCCTTGGTAAAACATCACGACGACAAAACGCAAGCGACCAAAAAAATCAGCAGGGAACACACGGTTGAAATCAGTCGCAGTGGTTTGGTGACTGTGACAGGGGGGAAGTGGACGACTTACCGCGTTATGGCCGAAGACGTATTGGACGCCTGCGTGGAAAGCGACTTACTGCGTGCTGGGGCGGTTTCTGAAACCCACAAGCTGGCTTTGATGGGGTCGCCAGGCGCTGGTCAAGCGCGAGTGTCCTTAAGTCTGGCCCCAGGCCTTCACTCTTACGGTTCCGAGCAGGCGGTGGTTGCCGCCTTGCCAGGAGGCGAACACTGGGTGACCGAAGGCGTATCAGAAGCGATGGTGCGGTTTGCAGCCCGCTATGAATACGCGCGAACGGTAGAAGACGTACTCGCCCGGCGATCGCGCTTGCTCTTTTTAGATGCAAAAGCGGCTGCTGCCGCGGCTGCTGAGGTGGGGAAAATCCTCGAGGAGGAATTAGGAACCGACCCCGAGACAGAAAAATTTGGCACTTTGGCACAGCATTATTGGAAAATTTCTTAGAAATCTTTGCACGCCAGCTTAAAAACGTGCATAATAGTGGGCTTCGCTTGAAAAAGTATGAAGTTCTGCCCAAATGAAAGCAGCTCGAGTGGTTTGAGTTGCCGACAGCGGGCCCAAGACTGACTGAAGTCGTTGCGGGTTGTTTTTCCTTGATGGTTTAACTGCTGGCAACTAGTTCGGTGCAAGTTGGGAATAATGAAATGATCCAAACAGAATCTCGATTGGAAGTCGCCGATAACACCGGTGCAAAATCCGTCCTTTGCATTAAGGTGCTAGGTGGATCTCGACGTCGCTACGCTAGCGTAGGCGACATCATCAAAGTCAGCATTAAAGAAGCTGCTCCACGTGCACGCGTCAAAAAAGGCGAGGTGTACAGCGCGGTAGTGGTTCGTACTGCAAAGGGTATTCGTCGTAGCGACGGCTCTTTGGTGAAGTTCGATGGCAACGCGGCTGTGTTGCTGAATGCTAAGTTGGAGCCAATCGGCACCCGTATCTTTGGACCAGTGACGCGCGAGTTGCGTACTGAAAAGTTCATGAAGATCGTGTCTCTGGCTCCTGAAGTTTTGTAAGGACTCGCGACATGAACAAGATTCGCAAGGGCGATCAAATTATCGTCATCGCTGGCCGTGATAAAGGCAAGCGCGGAGTGGTTTCTCTGCGTAAAGATGACTCGCATGTGGTGGTTGATGGCGTGAATATGGTGAAAAAACACACCAAGCCCAATCCCCTCAAAGGCGCAACCGGCGGCATCGTTGAAAAAACAATGCCTATCCATCAGTCCAATGTTGCTATTTTCAACGCAACGTCTGGCAAGGCGGACCGTGTTGGTATCAAGATGCAGGCTGACGGTAAACGCGTTCGTGTTTACAAGTCAAGCGGCGAAGAAATCAAGGTGGCATAAAAATGGCACGTCTACAACAACACTACCGCGAGAAAGTAGCTCCCGAACTGATGACTAAGTTCGGTTTTACTTCTCCCATGCAAGTTCCCCGTTTAACCAAGATCACGCTCAATATGGGTGTGAGTGAGGCGGTTGCCGATAAAAAGGTGATGGACAACGCGGTGGCTGATTTGACCAAAATTGCAGGACAAAAACCTGTAGTAACGAAGTCAAAAAAGGCTATTGCTGGATTCAAAATTCGCGAAGGCCAAGCGATTGGCTGTATGGTGACATTGCGCGGAGTTCAAATGTATGAATTCCTAGACCGTTTTGTTACCGTAGCTCTGCCCCGTGTTCGCGATTTCCGTGGTATCTCTGGGCGTGCATTTGACGGCCGTGGTAACTACAACATCGGCGTAAAAGAGCAAATCATTTTCCCTGAAATTGAATACGACAAGGTTGACGCCTTGCGCGGTCTCAATATCAGCATTACGACGACTGCTAAGTCTGACGAAGAGTGCAAAGCACTTCTCGCTGGCTTTCGCTTCCCGTTCAAGAACTGAGGTGACCCGTGGCTAAAATGGCTTTAATCGAGCGCGAGCTCAAACGTGATAAGTTGGCTGCAAAGTACGCTAAGAAATATGCGGAATTTAAGTCAATTGCCGGTGACGCAAAGCGTACCGATGAAGAGCGTGCTGCTGCCCGTCTGGGTCTGCAAAAACTTCCACGCAATGCGAATCCTACCCGTCAGCGTAACCGCTGTGCCATCACTGGACGCCCTCGTGGAACGTTCCAGCACTTTGGTCTGGGTCGGGCAAAAATCCGTGAAATGGCGTTTGCTGGAGAAATCCCTGGCATCGTCAAGGCCAGCTGGTAAGCAGTAGGAGAACCAAATATGAGTATGAGTGATCCCATTGCTGACCTGTTGACGCGTATTCGTAACGCGCAGATGGTCGCTAAGCCAACCGTATTGGTGCCTTCATCCAAAGTGAAGGTTGCCATTTCCCAAGTCCTTAAGGACGAGGGCTATATTGATGACTTCAAAGTAACTTCAACCGACGGTAAGTCTGTTTTAGAAATCGCTTTGAAGTACTACGCAGGTCGCCCTGTCATCGAACGCATTGAGCGTGTCAGCCGCCCTGGCTTGCGCGTTTACCGTGGAAGCGATGCAATCCCCCAAGTCCAAAACGGCATGGGTGTGGCGATTGTTACGACGCCTCAGGGTGTGATGAC
>SXSX01000241.1 GCA_005793295.1 Burkholderiales bacterium
ATTGGCTTGATTAAAGAAGATGCGGCCAAAATGATCGCGGTCGGGGAACACCTCATCTTGGTTGGGAAGGTTGGCGCCACCGGAGTCCACCAAGTAAATGCAAGGAAGGCGGTTTTGCTGCGCTATTTCTTGGGCGCGCAAATGTTTTTTAACCGTCATGGGGTAATACGTTCCGCCTTTGACGGTGGCGTCATTGCACACCACCATGCAGTCCACGCCGCTGACCCGCCCGATACCAGCAATCAAACCGGCGCTTGGCGCATCGTTGTTGTACAGGCCCAAGGCGGCTAACGGGGCGAGTTCTAAAAATGGCGTTCCCGGATCGAGTAGTAAATGAACCCGATCACGTGGCAAGAGTTTTCCGCGCGCCGTGTGCTTTGCGCGTGCCGACTCGCCACCGCCCATGGCCACCTGTGTGATTTGGAGATTCAAATCATCCACCAAAGAGCGCATTGCCAGAGCATTGTCTTGGAAGTCCGCCGATCTGGCGTTGAGCTGGGTTTGTAAAAGTGGCATGGAAAGACCTTTAACGTTAGGCGATAAGGGTAGAGTCTGAGCCGGTTTTGGCTGCGCCACAATGGTTGCAAATGCTGCCAAACTTATGGCAGAATTTTAAGTCCTTATGCTTCCTGCTTTCTTAGCCTCTCCATTGACCAAAGCGCAGACACCTGTCGCCTTTGTGAATGCCATTGTGGAGGCGTATAAACGCCGCAATATCGATCCGTCAAGTGCATTAGAAAAGTCACAAATCGAGCCGAAAATATTGAATAACGCAAGCGCACGGATTACCGCCTTGCAAATGGAGGCGGTGTCGGGCTTGGCCATGCGTGAACTCGATGACGAGGCTTTGGGTTGGTTTAACCGCCGCCTGCCGTGGGGCAGTTATGGCATGTTGGTTCGGGCCTCGCTGTCTGCGCCGACTTTGGGCGTGGGAATGCAGCGATGGTGCCGACACCACGGCTTGTTGACCGACACCATTGCAATCACCCTGACGGAAAACGAGGGCTTGGCGTATTTGAAAATCGAAGAACGCAGCGACCTCGGGACATTGCGCGAGTTTTGTATTGTTTCTGTTTTGCGTAATGCCTTGGGTGTGGCGTGTTGGTTGTCTGATTCGCGTATTTCCTTGCGCCAGACGCAATTGCGTTTTATAGCTCCTGCGCACCAGGCGAGTTACCAAGTGCTCTTTGAAGGTGAAACTGTTTTTGGTGCAGAAACTAACTGCGTAACGTTTGATGCCCGCTACCTGGATTTGCCGATTCAGCGCGATGAAGCGGCCTTGCAAACCATGCTGCAAAGGGCGTTGCTCTTAACCGTACGACCCTATCGACGCGACCGATTGCTGGTTGAGAAAGTGAGACACGCGCTTGCCCACCATCCCGAACACAGCCGCAACGCAGAAGACTTGGCTACCTACCTCAACCTGTCTGCGCGAACTTTGCATCGTCAATTGAGAGACGAAGGCGCATCTTTGCAGCAACTCAAAGATGCCGTTCGACGGGATGTGGCGGTCGCGCAGTTGCAACGGAGCAAACGGCCCATCAAGCAGATCGCCGCCTTGGCCGGATTTCAAAATGAAAAAAGCTTTATCCGTGCGTTCAAATCCTGGACAGGACAAACGCCGGATGCATTTCGAGAGCGAGATGGTTCTGCTCAGTGACTTTTGCGCGCAGCGCTTTCTGCCTTGTGCTGTTCTAAAGTCACCAGGGGTGCGGTGGCTTTTTTCCAGGCGGAAAAACCGCCGTCAATGTGGGCCACGTTGGTCATGCCCATGTCGCGCAAGGTTTTGGTCGCCAAGGCACTGCGCCAACCGGCGCCACAAAAAAGGATAAACTCTTTGCTTTCGTCGGCAAAAATCGGTTTGAAATACGGCGAGGCTGGGTCGACCCAAAATTCGAGCATGCCGCGGGGCGCGAGCAAAGCCCCTGGCAGTGTTCCTTCGCGCTCCAGTTCGCGCGGGTCTCGGATGTCAACGATTTGAACCGAGGGGTCGGTCAAGCGGTTGCGTACTTGTTCAACGCTGTAGGTGATGACTTGGGCCATCGCTTCGTCAACGAGTGCTTGAAATCCTTTGGTGATGGGCATAGAGGTTCTCCAGTGCTGTTTATTTATAAGGCGCGTTGAATGATAATTTTTTGCACGTCACTGGTTCCCTCGTAAATTTGGCAAACGCGCACATCACGGTAAATTCGCTCGACAGGAAAGTCACTGACGTATCCATACCCCCCAAGCGTTTGGATGGCAACCGTGCATATTTTTTCAGCGACCTCACTGGCAAAAAGTTTGGCCATAGCTGCTTCTTTTAGGCAAGGGCGTTCTGCATCGCGCAATGCGGCGGCGTGCCAAATCAATTGGCGGGCGGCTTCAAGTTGGGTTGCGCATTCGGCTAGACGAAATCCAACGGCTTGGTGGTTGAAGATGGCGGTGCCAAAACTTTCGCGTTGTTTGGCATATTCAATAGCCACGTCGAGGGCGCTGCGTGCCATGCCAATGCTTTGGGCCGCAATGCCAATGCGTCCGCCCTCCAGACCGCCAAGTGCAATTTTGTAGCCTTCACCTTCTTGACCAATGAGGTTCTCAACAGGGATCCGGCAGTTGTCAAAATTGATCTGCGCGGTGTCGCTAGAGTGTTGACCGAGCTTGTCTTCGATGCGAGCGACAACATAACCAGGGGTGTTGGTGGGAACAATAAATGCCCCCATGCCTTTTTTGC
>SXSX01000242.1 GCA_005793295.1 Burkholderiales bacterium
CGCGCTTGGGCCAACAAAAAAGCCCCAGTGTCTAACGCGCCTAACGTTGCGCCACTGCGATCCCATTGCCGCAAGCAGTCCCCCATCTCACGGAGGTAATACTGCAAGGGGTTAAAGCCGGCAACCACAAACAAGGTCTGAATCGTAGATGCTTCGCGCAAGGCGCCATCGACATTCAAAGACATGCCGTTACTGGCCTTTACCGCTTGCCCGTCCCAGCTCAAAATTTTCCATCGGTAGGCGTCCTTGCGAAAACGATTGGCCACGCGAAGCGGTTCGAGCGCCGAGACAAAACCCATCATGGAAAACTCGGGCAACAAGAGGAAGTGAAATTCGCGGGCCGCGTTCACTTCCATGGTCTGCATCCGGTTGCGAAACGCGCTCAGCGCGCCTGCCAGCGCGGAGATCGTTTTTCTGAAAATGCGCGGGGTCCCTCGGCTGCATCGTCTGAACGCAGCATGGCGCGGTAGTGGGGTAGGTCCGCTTTTCGCAGGGTGGCGTAAGCCGCTGCTATGGTTTGCCCTTCGGTGGTTTTTACCAGCTCTTTAACCGCTGCCAAAGCCAAAGGTGCTGCCAAGACCATCTCTTGCGCCAAAGCCTGTGCAGCTTCGAGTAACTGATCAGGGCTCACAACCCGGTTAACCAGCCCCCAGCGCGCTGCTTCTAACGCGCCCATTCGCCTGCCGGTTAACAGCATTTCCAAGGCAATCGCCCGGGGCAAGCGCCGGGGCAGACGCAACACTCCGCCTGAATCTGCCACCATCCCGAGCTTGACTTCGGGGAGCGCAAATTCTGCAGTGTCACTCGCCACGATCAGGTCAGCGGCTAGGGCAAGTTCAAAGCCTCCGCCCATGGCCAAACCGTTCACTGCTGCAATCACTGGTTTGTGAAGGCTGAAAAATTCTGTCAGCCCGGCAAACCCGCCTGGTCCGTGGTCCGCGTCAATGGCCTCGCCTTGTGTGGCTCCAGCTAAATCCCATCCGGCGGAAAAAAACCGCCCGGTGCCCGTCAAAATCCCCACCCGCAGCACAGGGTCGTCATTCAACTGTTTAAAAGCCCGATACAAGGCTTGGCTTGTCGCCACATTGATCGCATTGGCTTTGGGTCGGTCTAAGGTGATTGTTAAAACGCCATTCAACACACTGGTTTTGATTGCTTCAATCATTTAACGCTCCTTGGATACGAATTAAAGCATCGACCGCCAAAACGCCTTGGCCTTGGGCCATCACCAACACCGGGTTGACATCCAGTTCCAGCAATTGGTGGGCATGACGCTGCGCAAAATTTGCTACTGCCATGACTGCATCGATCAGCGCCTCGACATCGCCTGCGGGTCGGCCCCGAAAACCCACCAACAAAGGCCACATTTTCAAAGCCATCAAGGCATCACGCACATTATTTCTCTGGACCGGGAAAAGCAAAGTTACAGCGTCTTGCAAAATTTCTACCAAAATCCCGCCGGCTCCCACCGTGAGCGACAGTCCGAACTGCGGGTCGCGCTGAACGCCAACAATGACTTCAGCGACCACGCCTTTGGCCATTTGTTCCACCAAAAAACGCTCCGACAACCCCGCCATTTTCTCCAAGGCCCCGCGCACTTGCACTTCGTTTTGCAGATTCAAGTGCACCGCGCCGGCTTCTGTTTTATGCGCCAATTGGTCAGAAACCGCTTTCAGCACCACGGGATAACCCAGCGCATTGGCGTATGCACACACGTCACTGGCTGCAAGCACTGCGCCTTTGGGCGTGGGCAGGCCGAACGCCGCCAAAGCTTTTTTGCTGGTGGCTTCATCGAGTAAAACTTCTGACCCTTGAACCAAATCTTGAACCACGGGCAAGGCCAGGGTTTGGTCAAGCCGTTTTTTTGCAGCGCCTATCGCCGCTGCATTAGCAATCGCATCCAAACAGTCTGGTAACCCGTGCATAGGCGCAATGTTTTGGTGCATCAATGCACTTGCAAAGTGCTCCGGCAAATCTTCTGGCAAGGAAGCAACCACCGTTGCACCTTTGCCCCCGGATTGCGATGCCGCAACGAAGGCGTCTACGGTGGTTCCCCAACTCTGCGCGCTGCACCGGTCTAAGCGCGGGTAATCCAAAACCAAAAGATGGGCGTCAAACTGGCAGTCCATGAGACCTGAAAAACATTCGGTCTGGGCTGCCAAATCGCCCCAAATATAGGTGTGGTAATCCAAGGGATTGGCCACACTGACCTTCTCGCCCAAGACCTTGCGCAGCCTGTTCGATGCTGCATCGGGTATGGCTGGCATCTGCATTCCGCGCGGCTGTGCCAAGTCCGCCACCAAGGAAGCTTCTCCGCCAGAACAGCTGGCAGAAATCATGCGGTTGCCAGGCAAAGGTCCATGCACATGAAGAAACTTGCACGTCTCAATCAACCCTGCGGGGTCATTCACACGCGCCACACCACAACGCGTAAAAAGCGCGTCATACAAAGCGTCCGGTCCAGCCAAGGAGCTGGTGTGGCTCATCGCGGTTTGCGCACCTAAGGCGGATGATCCAGCCTTGAGCGCCACCAATGGAACGCCTTGGTGCAAAGCTTTCAATGCAACTTTGGAAAACGCCGCGACATCATCCAAGCCTTCAATGTGCATCCCAATCACGCTGACGCGGGGATCGCCAAGCAAGGCGTCTACCATGCTTTCTATGCTGTCGCCACCCTTGTTGCCTACCGTAATCAAATACGCCAAGGGCATCGCACGGCGCTGCATGGTGAGGTTCAAACCGATGTTGCCGCTTTGGGTAATCAAGGCAACGCCCCGGTTGATGCGTTCTCCGCCATGTTGGTCTGGCCACAGGGCCACGCCATCAAGGTAATTCAGCATGCCATAGCAATTAGGTCCGACCAAAGCCATGGTTCCCGCGTTTGCGACGAGTTGCTGCTGCAATTGCAAACCCTCGCCACCTACCTCGGCAAAACCAGAGGCGTAACAAATCGCCCCGCCTGAACCCCGCTTTGCCAGTTCGCCAACAATTTCTACGGTTGCTTCACGTGGCACGGCAATAAAGCTTGCGTCCGGCGCAGCAGGCAAAGAGGCTACATCCGCATAACAAGGCAATCCTTCTATGCATTCTTTGCGCGGATGAACGGGCCAAATCTCACCGGCAAAGCCGAGCTTTCGGCATTGCCGAATCGCCTCGGCGGAGGCGTTTCCACCGAACACCGCAATATGGCGGGGAGAAAAAAGTCGACGCAGCGCCGCTGTCCGATCTCCGCCCATCGCGTTCAACCGCCGTGCTCACGCAGCATGGCGCGAGAAATAATGTGGCGCTGGATTTCGCTGGTGCCATCCCAAATCCGCTCGACCCGGGCATCTCGCCAAAACCGCTCAATCGGGAGCTGGTTCATCAAACCCATGCCGCCAAAAATTTGCAAACTTTGGTCCGTGACACGCGCCAAAGTCTCCGTCGCAAACAATTTGGCCATGGCAGCGTCAGAATCGGTCATGGTGCCTTGGTCACATTTCCAAGCCGCTTGGAGCGTTAAAAGCTCTGCCGCTTCCAACTCGGTGGCCATATCGGCAAGCTTAAATCCGGTTCCTTGAAACTTTCCAATGGATTGTCCAAATTGTTTTCGGGTCGCGGCCCACTGGGTCGCCATGTCCAGCACGCGCCTGCCTCGACCCACGCTGGTTGCAGCCACCGTGAGGCGGGTAGCACCCAGCCATTCGCCCATCAAATCAAAACCTTTGCCCTCTTCTCCCAAGCGCTTGTAGGCGGGCACACGGCAGTCAGTGAAAAATAATTCGCACTGGTGGTACCCCCGGTGAGACACACAGGCCGGACCCCGGCGCACCGTTAAACCTGGGGAATTCAAATCAACCAAGAAACCAGTGATTTTTTTCTTGAGTCCATGCTTGGTTTCCTCGGCGCCTGTGGCGGCAAACAAAATCACAAAATCACTCATGTCGGCGTGGCTAATGAAGTGTTTAGTGCCGTTGATGATGTAATCCGCATCCTCGCCTGCTCCATCGCGGACCGCTCTGGTTTGCATTCCGCGCACATCAGAGCCTGCATTGGGTTCGGTCATAGCCAAACAATCGTGGCGCTCCCCCCGAATCGTGGGCAATAAATATTCTTCAATCTGCTTGCCTTCGCAAGCCCGCAAAATATTGCTCGGACGCGCAACCACCATCTGCAGGCCATACGAGGCTCGGCCCAATTCCCGTTCCATCAAAGTGATGCTGAAGTTATCTAAGCCCCCGCCGCCCAACTCCGCAGGCATGTTCGCTGCATACAGCCCCACCTCAATGGCTTTGGCTTGAATGGATTTCACCAACGCAGGTGGCACCGCATCAAGACGCTCGACTTCATCTTCATGGGGGTACAACTCGTTTTCTACAAACGCGCGCACCGTATCCACAATCATTTTTTGTTCTGTGTTAAGTTCAAATTGCATGTTTGGGTCTCAATGATTCAGGGGGTTAAGTTTTCAAAGCGCTTTGCGGCGAATTCCCATGGGCTTTCCCAAACTCTTCGGCGCGGCTAATACGGCATGCGCTTTGGCAATCGCATTCAAACGGTCTTGCAAATAGGCAGGCATATCCGCTGAGCGTCCTTGGGCCATATCCACGTGCACCAGCATTTGTTCTGCGGTAGCCAACACATCACCCGTTGCAGCATGGGTCATGGTGTGGAAAATATGGACCCGCTTTTCGTCATGGTCGATTAATTGCAAACTCAAACGCAGCTGCTCTCCTTGGGCGACTTCTCGTACATGGTGAATATGGGTTTCCACGGTGTAAAGCGAATGCCCGCCTTGGTCGCGGTAGCTCTCATCAATGCCAATGAACCGAAAAAAAGCATCAGAGTTATCACCAAAGACCAGCAAGTAACACGACTCGCTCATGTGCCCGTTGTAATCCACCCACGCAGGCAAAACAGTGGGGGCATGCAAGGAAAAAGGCGCTGCAATGGAGGCGGTCGGGTCCCACGGCTTGGCGGGAACGCCTTCGAGTGGGGTGGTAATACCGTGGTTTTTTTCAGTCATGGGGGTATTCGTTAAGGCAAAGTGAATACAAGCTTACCGACAAATTTTTTCTCACCGAAGTCGCGTTGGGCTTGGGCGATGTCTTTAAGTGGATAGCTTTTTGCCACCACCGGCTCAATTTCTCCGCGTTCGATATAACCCACGAGATTGTCAAAAATGTAGTCTTCTTGAAAGGTGCATCCCAATAAATGCAAATCTTTGAGGTACAGGGTTCGCAGATCCAATTCCACCAACGGCCCGGCAATTGCACCGGAGGTTGCGTAACGCCCACCGCGTTTAAGAACTTGCAGTAAAATCGGCCATTGGGCGCCTCCTACCAAGTCAATCACCACATCCACAGATTCGCGGCCCACGGCATGCTCCAGGTCCACTTGGCGGTCTAACACCCGGTCCGCCCCCAAGGCGAGAACCGCCGCATGTTTATCGGTACTTGCCACCGCAATCACCGTGGCGCCGCGGCGTTTGGCCAATTGCACGGCGGCACTTCCCACGCCACCGGAAGCACCGGTCACCAAGACGCGTTCGCCGGATTGAACGCCCGAGCGGTCCACCAAATTTTCAGCAGTTGAATAGGCACAAGGAAAGGATGCCAACTGGGCATCACTTAGATGGCTTTGAATCACCACCGCCGCATCACTGGGCACCTTGGTGTACTGTGCAAAACCGCCGTCACACTCCGAACCAAAATACCAGCAGGCATACGGCTGGTAGTTGGCATAGGCCCGCAAAATAGGCCGCACTAAGACCCGTTGACCTATGCGCTGCGTGTCCACACCTGCGCCCACCGCGACAATCTTCCCGCAGCAGTCTGCGCCTTGAATCCGCGGAAATGCCATGGGAACGCCACCCCAGCTGGGATCTTGGTCCTGTTGCGAATCAAATACCGCAGCCGCGCTTTGCGTCTGACCCTGCGCGGTTTTCGAATACCAGCCTACGCGAGTATTGATGTCAGTGTTGTTCACTGCACTGGCACCCACACGAATCAATACTTCACCAGCTAACGGGTGAGGGACAGGCAGATCTTCGCGGTATTGCAGGCACTCAGGGCCACCAAAACGGGTTAACACCACACCATGCATGGTGGTTGGAAGTTGCGCAGCTTGTTCCATGGCTGTTCTTTTATTGCTTCGCTTTTGGGGCAGGCAAGGCGATCGCACGGCCTGCAAATTTCGGTTTTTCAAGGCTTGCATGCGCTAACGCCATAGCCTGCAACAGATTGGAAACCGATGGCGCAAAAGGTATGGCTGTGGGTCCTGCCATGTCGACATTGAGCTGCATTTGCTCGCAAAAAGACAGGAGTTTGTCCTGGCCTTCTATATACAAACCTAAACCCAAATGCACCCGTTTGGCATCGAATCCGAGCACCTGGGTTCGCACTTCAACGCGCGAGCCCAGCTTCACCTCATGTAAAAAATTGAGATGTGCCTCCAGCGTAAACAATGAGTGTCCCAGCGCCTTACGGCCCGATGCATCCAGTCCGATCTGGTCCATAAAACCATCAACGCCATAACTAAAGAGCACCAAATAAAAACCGTCACGCAGGTGCCCGTTGTAGTCCACCCATTCGGGCAACACTTCACTTCGGTAAGTCACCAAGCCCGCCGGGTTTGAATTACTCATCGTCAGCAATACCGTGTTTGGCTTTGGTGGCCTTGATAGCCGCTTGAACGGCCAACAAACAGTCGTCTCGGTAGCGCTCTAAATCGGCAATGCTGTGTTTTCCGAGCTGCTGTATGGTGCCGTCAGACACGCTATCAAGCAAGGCATCCGTCAACTCGGGTGCTTCTAGTTTGGTCCAAGGAAGTTTCAAAGCAGGACCAAACTGGGCCATGAAGTGACGCATACCGGCGTCGCCGCCGGCCAAGGTATAAATTAAAAAACTCCCCATGAAAGACCAGCGCATTCCTGCGCCAAACCGAATGGCATCATCAATTTCACCCGTCGTTGCCACGCCGTCGTTGACCAAGTGCAAAGATTCACGCCACATCGCTTCTAACAAACGGTCAGCAATAAATCCTGGAACTTCTTTGCGAACATGCAACGGCCGCATGCCTAAGCTGCGGTAGACCTGCATGGCCGCTTGAACCGCATCGGGACTGGTGTTGACGCCGCCAACGACTTCGACCAAAGGCAAGAGGTACACCGGGTTAAAAGGGTGGCCGACCACACAACGCTCGGGGTGTTGTGCTTTGGCATAAAACTCACTGGGCAACAAGCCCGATGTCGAGGAGCCAATTAGCACATTGGGGCGTGCAGCCGCTGTGATTTTGGCGTGCAAGTCAATTTTCAAATCCAAGCGCTCAGGCGCACTTTCTTGAATAAAGTCAGCGTTAGCCACACACTCTTCAATCGTCGCTACAAAACGCAGGCGCGATTGCGACGCGCCCGGCTTGAGTCCCTGGGCCACTAAGGCCCCCCAGGCTTTTTCAATGCGCGAACGCAGTTGTGCTTCGGCACCCGGAGCGGGGTCCCAAGCGATAACGTCCAGTCCATTCGCCAAGGCTCGGGCGACCCAGCCGCTGCCGATGACGCCACTGCCCAAAGCAGCAAAAGTTTTGATGTCGGTGATAAATGTCATGGTAAATTCTTAGTGATGGAAAGAGGCGTTAACCGCGTTTTTTGAGACCCATTTTTTCTCGCCCTTGGGCTGGGGTCATCGGTGTCGCACCCATGCGGGTGATGATCTCCACCACCCTTTGCGTTAAGGATCCGTTACTTGCAGGTACGCCCTTGTCGAGCCACAAATTATCTTCAAGGCCCACCCGCACATTGCCGCCTAAAAGAATCGCCTGTGCCGCCATGGGCATTTGCATGCGGCCGATCCCAAAGCCAGACCACACCTCATCAGCAGGCAAGTTGTCGGCCATGGCCTTCATGGTGGTGGTGTCTGCAGGCGCTCCCCAAGGAATGCCAAGGCACAGTTGGAACAAAGGATCTTTCAATAAACCTTCTTTGATCATTTGTTTGGCAAACCACAGGTGTCCGGTGTCAAAGATTTCCAATTCGGCTTTGACCCCTAACTCGGTAATGCGTTTTGCGCCCGCCCGCAAGGCCGCAGGGGTGGAAACATAAATCGTATTGCCATCGCCAAAATTCAAAGTGCCACAGTCCAAGGTACAAATTTCAGGCAACAGTTCTTCCACATGAATCAATCGGGCCATCGGGCCGATCAGGTCGGTTGAAGGGCCAAACTGCATTGGCGTTTCACCTGGGCCGATTTCAAGGTCGCCACCCATGCCGGCGGTCAGGTTCACGATGATGTCCACGCCTGAGTCACGAATGCGGTCCATCACTTCGCGGTACAGCGCGGGGTCCCGGCTGAATTTTCCAGTTTCAGGATGGCGCACATGGCAGTGCACCACGGTTGCCCCGGCCTTGGCGGCTTCGACGGCAGCCGCCGCAATTTGTTGGGGGGTCACTGGAATTGCCGGGTGCTTATCAACGGTATCTCCGGCGCCAGTGAGCGCGCACGTAATGATGATGTTGTGGTTCATTTTTTATAGTCCATTTCTTCGAGGTCAAGGATCTGTTTAAGGGCTTTGAAATGCAGCTCTGAAAATTCAGTCGGGTAGTCATTCCATTGCGCACACGCCAAAGCTGCCAAGCGTTCAGGAATCAAGGACAAAGGGCGGCCGGTGGAAAGCGCCAAGACTTGGAGCTTTGCGGCTTTCTCTAAGTAATACAAAGTGTCCAAGGCCTGTGCAACCGTCGGCCCGACCACCATGACGCCGTGGTTGCCCAAGAACAACACGCTTTTACCGCCTTGCATCAAAGCCGCTACGCGCTCACCTTCCGAGGGTTCCAGAGCCATTCCGGCGTAGTTGCGGTCATACGCAATGCGTTGATGGAATCGACAGGCGTTTTGGTCCAGCATCAAAAATTCAAAATCTTGCAAACAACACAAGGCTGTGGCATAGGGCATATGGGTGTGCAAGATGCAGCGGGCGTGGGGCACTTGCTGGTGCAATACCGCATGCAAGTGCCACGCGGTCGGGTCCGGCGCGTTGGCAGTTTTTTGGACATTGGCATCGGCACTGTTGAGTAAAAGCAAATCGCTGGCCTTGATCAGCGAAAAATGGCTGCCTTGGGGGTTGAGAAAAAACTGCCGTCCATCGGGCGAGACTGCCACACTGAAATGGTTGGCAATTGATTCGTGCATATCCCAACGCGCCGCCCACCGAAACGCAGCAGCAAGGTCGATGCGGGCTTGGGATTCATGAGTTGAAATTGTCATCAATGGCTTTCAAGCGAGTTGGCACTGTAGCTGTGGTCCTGGGTTATCAACCGATCAAATACGACTATGTATTGACATTTTGCGACTATTTCAAATTGAGGTCGCGCACCTTTGGCAAGCTCAGCTTAAACAACCAGGTGAGAAATGTATGTCACCATAAGGGTAATGCGATGGACCGCCGCCGCAACAAAACTATCCCTGGGAATGATGCTGTGAATAAATTGATGTGGCCTTTGGCCTCGCTGTTGAGTGGGGTAAGTATGCTTGTTGTGGGCGTTGCTTTGCTCACGGTTGCGATTGGAGCGCAAGCCGGTTCAGCCAAATACTCCGCCCTTGTCACGGGCATCATCATGTCGGCTTACTTTGCCGGCTTTGTCTATGGAACCTACGCTTGCCCAAAATTGATTCGCAAGGTCGGTTACATCCGAGCCTTTGCGGTAATGGCTTCAGTGGCCTCTGCATTACCGGTGTTGCATGCCTTGTGGACCAACCCCTGGTTTTGGGGGGGATTGCGGTTTGTGACGGGGCTTTGCATCGTGGGCTTGTATATGGTGATCGAAAGCTGGCTCAATGTGGTGGCCAGCAGCGAGAGCCGTGGCAAGGTATTCGCGTCATATATGGCGGTGAGTGGCGTCTCCACGGCGATCGGGCAATGGCTTATTTTGGCCAGTGACCGCTATGGCTTTGTTCCATTTGCCTTGGTCTCCATTCTGTTTTCATTCGCCCTGATCCCGACCACGCTGACCACCATTCGCGAGCCACAACCTACCAACGCGCCGTCCATGAGTTTGGTTCGCTTGTTTATTATTTCACCGATCGGCGCCATTGCAGCGATGGGTTCAGGCCTACTCAACGGAACATTTTTTAGCCTGGGCTACGTGTTTGGAACGGGCGTGGGGTTTAGCGATAGCCGCACCGCTAGCTTCATGGCAGTCACCATTTTGAGTGGCGCAGCCTTCCAATGGCCGGTGGGTCATTTGTCAGACCGGTATGACCGACGTTGGCTTTTATTTTGGATTTGCGTGGTCACCGCAGGGCTGGCTGGCATCGGGTTTTATTTGGCCCGCGAATATGAAAATCTATTGATTTTTCTTGGGGTTTTATACGGCGGCTTGTCGTTTGCCGTCTATGGGCTGAGTGTCGCCCACACCAACGATTTGATCGAACCTTCCAAAGTGCTGGAGACGACCGGCGGCTTATTGCTGCTTTACGGTATTGGCGCGACGGTGGGCCCGACCTTGGCAGGGGGCTTGATGGACTTGATGGGTCCCGAAGGTTTGATGTTGTTTTTCTCGATTGTCCTGTCCTTGCTTGCTGGCGCGGTTTGGCGATTTGTTTCTAAGCAAAAACACAGTCAAGCACCTCCATTGCACCGGGCGGACTACGTGATGATGGATGCGAGTTCGCAAGCGGTGCTTCAAATGGACCCGCGCGGCGATCAAGCGAATCTTGATTTTGATCACAGCGCGCAAAAATAAACCCCTATAAAAATTTCATAACTCTCCATTCAAAATGCAAAACGTCACCTTTACCCAGATGAAAGATGGAACCGTCGAGGAGTATTTTTTTTTACAACAACTGGAACACCATTACATACGAGAGTTGCCTGACCGGCTCATGGAATCACTGCGGGGTTTAGGATCTTCTTTGCAAGGCTACCAAATCAGTCGGCTCGAACATTCACTGCAAAGCGCAACCCGGGCTGAGGCCGACGGCGCTGACTTGGACATGGTGGTTGGCGCATTGATCCACGATATTGGCGACGTTTTAGCCCCAGAAAACCACTCCCAAATGGCAGCAGCCATTCTTCGCCCTTATGTTCGCGCTGAGGTCACATGGGTGATTGAAATGCACGGCCTCTTTCAAATGGAGTATTACGCCCACCACTTTGGCAAAGACCCGAACGCTTACCTGGTTTACAAAGACCACCCGTGGTTTGCGTCATGCCATCATTTTTGCGCTTGCTATGACCAAGCCGCTTTTGATCCGGACTATTCCAGCAAACCCTTGGAATATTTTGAGCCTCTGCTTCGCGAGGTCTTCAGCAGAAAAGCGTTTGATCCCGCAGTGATTCAAGAAGCGCTTTAAGCAAAGCATGGGATTACGGTCTTTGGGGGCAATGCACCTGTCTGCGCCATGGCGAAGCGCCATCGCCATGCTTGCGGGTGTGGCTTTTTTCTCGTTCATGGATGCAGCACTGAAAACCTTGTCGGCTTTTTATCCTGCGATGCAAGTGGCGGCTTTACGTGGTTTGGCTGCGCTGCCGATGGTTGTGGTCTACACCGCTTGGAGGGTTCCAGTCACTGAGTTGTTTCAAGTGCAATGGCGGTTGCACTTTTTGCGCTGCGTTCTCAATGTCGCCACGCTTTGGCTTTTTACCTATGGCATTACCCACTTGGCGCTCGCGCAGGCCTACACCATCTTCTTTATTTCTCCGCTTTTGGTGACGGCTTTGGCCGTGCCGCTTTTAAAAGAGCACGCCAGTCCGGCGCACTGGGTCGCCATCGGGCTCGGTCTTTTAGGCGTGCTCATTGCGATGCGACCGGGGAGCAATGTCGATTCGCTCTGGCAATCTTGGGGGGCGCTGGCAATTTTAGGTTCAGCGATTTGTTACGGTTTAACCGTGATAACAGCGCGACTATTGGGTCGCAGCGAATCCAACGCCAGTATTGTGTTTTGGACGATTACTTTGATGTCTTTAGGCGCAAGCCTGCTTGCGATTGGCGGCTGGCAGCCTCTTCAAACAGAACATTTCTTGTTAATCGTGATTTTGGGTGTGACGGGTTTTCTAGGCACCGTTGCGATGACCTACGCTTTTGCGCATGGAAAAACTGCTAACGTCGCTCCCTTGGAATACACCGCTTTGGTCTGGGCTCTGGCTATCGACTGGGTGGTGTGGGGCGCCGCACCCGACCGGTGGACCCTGATCGGTGGTTTGGTCGTGATTCTCAGCGGCGTGTATTTGATTCGTTTCGCGCGGCATGACGGCGAATCTAAGACCGATAAAGAACTTTCCCCCATCGACCAAAGTCTGCACTAAACGCTATAGAGTCTGGCTTTATTTGTGGTGGCTCAAAGCGTTGCTCACGAGCTTGGCGGTGATATCAACAATCTGAATCATGCGGTCATAGGGCATCCGAGTCGGGCCAATCACACCCAAGGTGCCCACCAATTTTCCATCGACCTCGTAGGGCGCACTGACAATCGACAGGTCTTCGAACGGCACCACCTGGCTCTCGCCTCCGATAAAGATACGCACGCCTTCGGCTTGGCCTGCAATATCGAGTAGTCTCATGATTTGGGCTTTTTGCTCAAACAACTCAAAGGCCCGGCGCAGGTTGCCCATGTCGCTGGAAAAGTCGGTCACTTTGAGTAAATTACGTTCACCTGAAATCACCACCTCGTCTTGGGTTTCCGTCATCGCTTCGGAGTTCACCGTGACTGCAGCGTCCATCAGGCCGGCAATTTCAGAGCGCAATATTTCCACTTCGCTTTTAAGCCGCTCGCGCACTTGGTCGATATCGAGCCCGACGTAATGGCTGTTTAAAAAGTTAGCGGCTTCAACGAGCTGCGAGGGAGAGTAATCCACCTCGGTATAAATCACCCGGTTTTGCACATCGCCCTCGGGCGAAACAATGATGACCAACACCCGTTTTTCGGAGAGTCGCAAAAATTCCATGTGTCGAAATGCGGAAGTGCGCCTAGGGGCAATCACCACGCCGACAAACTGCGACAAGCTTGAGAGTAAATGGGCTGCGTTCGAAATGACTTTTTGCGGCTGGTCGGGTGCCAGGCTATGGGCAGCAAACTGCTGCGGCTGGACCGTGAGCATGGTGTCCACAAAAAGCCGGTAACCCCGCGCGGTGGGTACGCGCCCAGAAGAGGTATGGGGGCTGACAATCAGGCCCAACTCCTCTAAATCCGACATGACATTGCGGATGGTCGCAGGAGACAACTCCAAGCCAGAAGCCTTAGACAAAGTGCGGCTTCCCACCGGTTGGCCGTCTGCAATATAGCGTTCGACCAGCGACTTCAGCAACAACTTGGAACGATCATCTAGCATGAAGGCATTTTAGTGATGTAATTTGCCCATGAAGTCTCGATTGAAAACCCAGTTCCACCAGGTCGCCCTCATTGGTAAGTACCAAACGAGCTACTCTGCTAGCGCAGTGGCTGCGGCACGTCAGGCCTTGGATGACATCGCCCATTTTTTGATGGGTCAAGGCTGTGAGGTGGTGATTGAGGCTGAAACCGCTGCCAACTTGGGGCTCAGCAGTTATCTTGCAATGGAGATTGAAGACATCGGACGCCACTGCGACTTGTGTTTGGTCGTGGGTGGAGATGGCACCATGTTGGGTATTGGGAGGCGACTCGCCCAGTACAAGGTGCCACTCATTGGCATTAACCGTGGTCGCCTCGGGTTTATTACCGATATTCCACTGGAACAATACGCCGCCACTTTAGGGCCCATGCTCGCTGGCGAGTTTGTGGTGGATGACCGCAGTCTCATGCAAGCCGAAGTCATCCGTGACGGGCGCAGTGTCTTTTCTGCTCTGGCACTCAACGACGTGGTGGTCAATCGCGGTGCAACCTCTGGCATGGTGGAGTTGCGGGTTGAGGTTGATGGACACTTTGTGGCGAATCAGCGCGCCGATGGCCTGATCATCGCCACCCCGACAGGTTCAACCGCCTATGCCTTATCGGCTGGCGGGCCCTTGCTGCACCCTTCAACCCCCGGCTGGGTTTTGGTGCCTATCGCACCTCACACCCTGTCTAACCGGCCCTTGGTGTTGTCCCATGCGAGTGAAATTTCTATCGAAATCGTCTCAGGCCGAGACGCCAGCGCAAACTTTGATATGCAATCGTTGGCGACTTTGATGCACGGGGACCGTATTGTGGTGCGTCGATCAGAGCAGCATGTGCGGTTTTTACATCCTCAGGGTTGGACCTACTTTGATACGCTTCGCCAAAAGCTACACTGGAACGAGGGAGTGGCATAAAAAGTGGGATTGAAACGCATTGTTCTGCGCGATTTCGTTATCGTCGATGAACTC
>SXSX01000243.1 GCA_005793295.1 Burkholderiales bacterium
ATCGCGTCTTTGTAATTCAAACTGGAGTGGCTCACAGTAACCAAGGTGTCGCCTGAGGGTAAATCTGCCTGGGTGAGCGGCTGAACCTGGGCGTGGGTTTTGCCGTCTACTTCGGTTAAAACCAGGGCTTGAAATGGGGTTTGCATAGAAATAAAGTTCCTTAGGTAACAGTTTTTATGATGCGGGAGATTCTGATTGAAGCCCTTACCAGAGGCAAACAAAGAAACTTCAGTTGTAAAATTAGTTCGACTAATGAATAACTAATGGCTTCTATGTCCAGACTTCCTCCTTTAAATTGGTTGCGTGCTTTTGAGGCCTCTGCCAGCGCCTTAAGCTTTACCGAAGCTGCGCAAGCCTTGCATATGACCCAGTCGGCGGTGAGCCAACAGATCAAAGCCCTGGAAAGCGCCTTGGGCCGGCCACTGTTTATGCGCAGGGCCCGCGGCCTCGAACTGACTGCGGCGGGCAGAAGCTATTTACCCACGGTGCAGGCGGCTTTTGCGATGCTCGAGGAAGGCACCAGCGTTCTCACCGGGCGAAAGAACCCGGGCATTTTGGAGGTGCACGCCAACCTTTCTTTTTCTATTTTTTGGTTGGCTCCGCGCTTACACCGTTTCATGGAAGCCTACCCGTGGGTGCAAATGAACGTGGTGACGTCGATTTGGTCCGAAGACCGCCAAAGCCCCACCGCTGCGGTTGAAATTGTGCTTGGCTTAGGCAAGTGGGAGCGCCGCGTGGGCCAACGCCTGTGGGAAGACACAACGTATCCAGTTTGCGCACCGGCGGTAGCCCAGCGGATTCACTCCTTACAAGACCTACTTCAAGAGCGCTTGCTCGACCTCTCTAGCAGCGTACAAAGTTGGGACAGTTGGCTTGAAGCCCATCCCGACTACGACAGCTCGGCCCAGCCGCCCGTGGTCCACCGCGCCAGCACCTGGGCGCTGAGCTTAACGTGGGCCCAACAAGGTTTGGGCGTGGCCTTGGCGCATGACACCGTCGCCAGCCACTTGATTGAAACTGGGCAACTGGTGCGCCCGTTTGCGTTATCCCTGCCAATGAAAGAGGCGTATTACCTGATCGCCTCCGAGGGCACCGGAACCAGCGCCGCGGCCCAAGCCTTTACATCTTGGCTGATGCAAGAGGTGCGCCACCCCAGCGCGCTGCCCCAGCTTCCCACTGCGGACGAACTTGCGCTAAGTGCCGCGCCTTGACGTGACCAAAGCCACGAATCCTTTCGGGCAATTTGGCAAAAGCTAATGCCGCGTCGAAGTTGTCGGCGTTCAGTTGCGTCAACATCGATTGCACGGCGGCGCGGTACTCGCCCACCAAAGCCCGCTCCTCTTTGCGCTCGTGGGTATAGCCAAAAGGGTCTAAGGCCGTTCCGCGCAAAAACTTCAAGGGCGCGAGGATGCGAAAGGCGTACGCCATCCAAGCCCCCATTTTTTGTTTTTGCAATTGGCCTTTGTCGTTTTTCTTTGCGAACAGGGGTGGGGCCAAGTGATAGTGGACTTGGTAGTTGCCTTCAAACATCGCACCGATGCGCTGTCGAAACTGCGGGTCACTGTGCAAACGGGCCACTTCGTATTCGTCTTTGTAGGCCATCAACTTAAACAAATTGCGCGCCACCGCAAAACTAAGCGTTCGCTGCGCAGGTTTCAAACCTTCTTCAGCCCGCTCTACCTGTTGCACCAAGTCAGAGTAGCTTGCCGCATACGCGGCGTTTTGGTAAGCGGATAAAAACTCAATACGCTTGGCGACCAATGCATTCAAGGCCTGCGGCGTTTCTTTTTCAGACTTCACCCATTGAACGGCTTGACCGGGTTGCAACGCACGGACCAATGCTGCGGGGTCATGCGCTGCAACGCGGCCCCAGTGGAAGGCTGCCACATTTTTTTCTACCGCAACGGCATTGAGTTCCATAGCTTGCAACAAGGACGCGAGCTTCAGAGGAATCCAACCTTTTTGCCACGCAAAGCCGAGTAAAACCGGATTGGTGTAAATGCTGTCGCCCAAAAGTTGGGTGGCAATGGCATCGGCGTCGACCGTTCCCAAAGCCGAAGGCTCGTCTAAGGCGCTGGCAATGGCAGCCAGACACGCCTCGCCTGGATTGTTCCAATTGGCATTTTTAACAAAGGCCGCAGTCGGTGCGCTGTGGCTGTTCAGCGCCACATGGCTGCGCCCGGCACGTAAACGCATACTGGTTTCTTTGCCTGCGGTCACGATGGGGTCGCAACCAATGACCAAATCAGCGCAGGCCATGCCGACGCGGGTCGTGCGAATCGCCTCTTGCGTTTGTCCAATGAGCACATGGCTCCAGGTACCACCGCCTTTTTGTGCCAAGCCACCGGCATCTTGGGTCACGATGCCCTTGCCTTCCATGTGCGCCGCAACACCAAGCAACTGGCCAATGGTGATGACACCGGTTCCACCTACCCCCGCGACCACCACACCCCAAACACCATCGTGGGCCTGGCTTAAATCAGGCAGAACCGGTTCGGGCAAGGTGGAGATGTCAAACGCAGAAGTTGACGCCATTTTTTTCTTGCGTAAACTCCCGCCTTCAACCGTCACAAAGCTGGGGCAAAACCCTTTCACGCAAGACACATCTTTGTTACAGGTGCTTTGGTTGATCTGCCGTTTGCGACCGAATTCAGTTTCCAAGGGTTCGACACTCACGCAATTGCTTTGTTCGCCGCAGTCGCCACAGCCCTCACACACCAGTTCGTTAATGACCACCCGAACCGCAGGATCGATCAGCGTTCCGCGCTTGCGGCGGCGGCGTTTTTCAGTCGCGCAGGTTTGGTCGTAGATGATGACGCTGGTGCCTTTGATATCACGAAACACGCGTTGGATCTGGTCTAAGCCATCGCGGTGTTCAATCGAAATTCCCTCTGGAATGCCTTGAACCGCTTCGTATTTTTCAGGCTCGTCGGTCACGATGACGATGCGTTGTGCGCCTTCAGCTCGCATGCTTTGTGCAATCTGAACCACGCTGTGGCCTTCTGGACGCTCGCCGATTTGCTGGCCGCCGGTCATG
>SXSX01000244.1 GCA_005793295.1 Burkholderiales bacterium
CGGGGCGGTTGCTCCTTCGGCGCTTCTAGGGCCTCTTTGCAGAGGTTGGGAAGTCTCTCCCGATGCCACTGGCAGATTGCCAGTTATATTCGAGTGATTACTGTGTGATGCACAGATAAAAACTAGTCGCTATTGTGCCAGCAATTTTTTTCAATTTCATTTCTAAAACAACCGCTGCGGTTTTGCGATTCACTTGCGAAGGCTTCCACGCGTGACCCACACCGTTCGGGTGGTGACCTACAACATTCACAAAGGGGTCCAAGGCATGGGCCCAAGGAGACGCCTTGAGATTCACAATCTGGGCCATGCGGTAGAGCAGCTCGACGCGGATGTGGTCTGTCTGCAAGAGGTTCGTAAGTTACATCGGCGGGAAGAAAAGTACTTCCGCTATTGGCCTGCGATGGGCCAAGCAGAATTTTTAGCGCCAGAAGGGTATGCCGCGGTTTATCAAACCAATGCAGTAACCCGGCACGGCGAACATGGAAACGCGATGTTGTCGCGCTGGCCGGTTCTGACGCACCAACATGAAGACATGTCTGACCACCGGTTTGAACAGCGAGGCCTGTTGCACTCCGAAGTTTTGATCCATGGCCAAAGTGTCCATGTGCTGGTGGTCCATCTGGGGCTCATCCGTTCCAGCCGAATTCGCCAATTGGCGCAGCTGTGCCGTTTTATTGCGCGTGAAATTCCATCCGATGCTCCATTGCTTGTGGCTGGCGACTTTAATGATTGGAGCAGCAGAGTTCAATCCCAGTTTCATGCCGCAGGTTTGCTGGCTTTTAAAGGCGTTCGAGTGGCTACATTCCCCGCGCGCTTGCCTTTGGTGCAACTGGATCATGTGTTTGCGCGGGGCTTGCGACCTGTGCGCTTGGATGTTCCTAAGGGTGCGATTTGGGCGCAGATGTCAGACCATCTTCCCTTGATCGCGGAGTTCGCGTTATGAAGACGGCGCATTTATCTCCTGGTCACGCGGTGCGCTTGTTGCCTGGAGGTGCCGATTTTTTTCCTTCTTTGATTGAGACGATCGACACCAGTCAAACTGAAGTACGTTTAGAAACCTATATTTTTAATTTCGATGCCACCGGCGAGTCTGTGGCATATGCCCTGATTCGCGCTGCGCAAAGAGGCGTGTCGGTCATGGTGATGGTGGACGGTATTGGAACTCCGCCTTTGGCTGATCTGTGGGAGAAGCGTTTTGACGCCGCACGGGTTCAGTGGCACCGGTTTTTGCCCTTGGGCTGGTTGGGGGTGGTGCTGCCCTTGCGCTGGCGTCGCTTGCATCGTAAGTTGTGCGTGGTGGATGGCCTCCATGCTTTTTGTGGCGGCATTAACGTCATTGATGACTGCATCGACCTGAACTATGGAGCGCTCAGCAGTCCGCGCTTTGACTTTGCCGTGAAAGTCACAGGACCGCTGGTAAAAGAGGTGCACAGCACACTGGAGCAATTTTGGCGGCACGTCAAACTGGGCCAACAGATGGAGCGCTTGCAGTGGAAACTGTTGGGCCATACTTTTAAACAAGCCTTAAACCAAAAAGCCCTCAGCCAAAAAACCAACGCATCGCAAAACACGAAGGCAAAACGGGCGCACAGCGCCGTCTGGGCGGCATTAGTTTTACGCGACAACCTATTTCACCGCAGTAGCATAGAGCGCACCTACCGAAAAGCCATTGGCGAGGCGCGTGAAGAGGTGCTGATAGCCAGCGCCTACTTTTTGCCTGGCCGCAAATTGCGCCATGCGCTGATTCATGCGGCCCAAAGGGGAGTGCGCGTACGTTTACTTTTGCAAGGCCGCTATGAGTATTTCTTACAACTCCATGGCGCTCGCATGGTGTACAGCGCTTTACTTGAGGCTGGGGTTGAAATTTATGAATACACCGCAGGGTATCTGCACGCCAAAGTGGCCGTCGTTGATGGTCACTGGGCTACAGTGGGCTCCTCCAACCTCGACCCTTTAAGCATGTTGTTGGCCCAAGAAGCCAACGTCGTTGTCGAAGACGTGGCGTTTGCCCAAGCCCTTCAAGCAAGCATTTTGCTCGCCTTAAATCAACAATCGCTTCGTGTCGATCCAGAGGGCTATAAAAACCGAGCCTGGCATGCGCGATTTTTAGATCTTTTGGCCTTGGGCTTGGTGCGATCAGTCTTGTTTTTGACGGGCTCTCGCTATTGAAACGGGTACTTGGTCGCCAGTCAGGACAATTGGCAACTGGTAAACCATGGTTTTGCAAAGGCTGGTACCATTCTTTGGTCATTTTGCAAAATTAATTAATTCATGAAATCAATCGACGACGACGCTGGAACCCCTGTTTCCGTCAAGATTCGCGAGCGCATCAATGCGGCCCGCAAGCGTTTTAACGCCAACGACAATATTTCTGAATTTATTCAGCCCGGCGAGTTAGAAACTTTACTCGACGAAGTGGAAGAAAAAATGCGCGGTGTTTTGACGAGTTTGGTGATCGACACCGAGCGCGATCACAACACGGGAAACACCGCCCGACGCGTGGCCAAGATGTACCTCAACGAGGTCTTTCGCGGACGCTACGTCGCAGCGCCTGCGATTACTGAATTTCCCAACGCGGAACACCTCAACGAGCTCATGATCGTCGGGCCAATTACCGTGCGCAGCGCTTGCAGCCACCATTTTTGCCCGGTGATCGGACAAATTTGGATTGGCGTTTTGCCCAACGAACACACCAACGTCATCGGCTTGAGCAAATATGCGCGATTGGCGGAATGGGTGATGGGCCGGCCTCAAATTCAAGAAGAGGCGGTGGTTCAACTGGCTGATCTGATTCAAGAAAAAACCCAACCCGATGGCTTGGCCATTGTGATGGAGGCAAGCCACTACTGCATGTCTTGGCGTGGCGTGAAAGACATGGACAGCAAAATGATCAACTCGGTCATGCGTGGCGTCTTTCTAAAAGATCCCAACTTGCGCCGCGAATTTTTGTCCCTCATTCCTAAGAAAGGCTGACCCTATGTTGGTTCGACTGCTTTACGCCAGCCGCGCGATTGACCCTGCTTCTGCGGCTATTGATGACATCTTGCTCCAATCGCGTCAGGGCAATCCCAGCTCCGGCATCACTGGAATCTTGTGCTACGGCGGCGGAATTTTTCTGCAAGCGATTGAAGGTGGACGCAACGCGGTAAGCGAGCTTTACAGTCACATCCAGCGCGACCCGCGCCACAAGGACGTGGTGCTTTTGCATTACGAAGAAATCTCGGAGCGGCGTTTTAGCGGCTGGACCATGGGCCAAGTCAATATGTCCAAAATCAATGCCAGCATTTTGCTGAAATATGCAGAAAAGCCAGAGCTCGACCCTTACAGCGTTTCGGGCAAAGTCTCTTTGGCCCTGCTTGAAGAACTGATGGCCACCGCCTCCATCATCGGACGCGCCTAAATCCAACGGCTCCTCTAGGGGCTTTTTTCTCATGCCTTTGAGTGCGCTAGCGCTTGTCGTTTTGGCAGGCTTCATCCACGCCAGCTGGAACATTGCAGCTAAAAAAGCCGATGGCGATGTGCGCTTTGTGGCCTTTACCGCGCTGGTCCTGATGGTGTTCTGGGCCCCGGTAGGGTTGTGGGTGGGCTGGCAGCAGGTGCCTCTTTGGGGCGCCATCGAGTGGGCTTTGGTTTTGGCCAGTGCCTTGATTCACGTGGGCTACTTCACCGTTTTGCTGCGTGGCTATAGAAAGGCCGACCTCACGGTGGTCTATCCTTTGGCACGAGGTTCTGGGCCGCTTCTATCCTCGATGATTGCGATAGTTTTTCTCGGTGAGCAAATTTCAGCGCTGGGCTTAGTGGGAATTCTTGGCGTGGTTTGTGGCGTATTTCTGATCGCCGGTGGGCCGAGCTTGTGGAAGGCTGCGCATGATCCGCAGCAACAAGCCCGCGTGCGTACAGGCATTTTTTATGGCGCTAGCACCGGCTTATTTATCGCCAGTTACACCGTGATCGACGGTTACGCCGTCAAGGTGGCGCTCATGTCTCCGATCTTGGTCGACTATGTTGGCAACCTTTTGCGCCTAGTGTTTTTAGTGCCGACCTTGCTGCGTGAACGCCCCGTGGTGGCGCAGATGTGGCGAAAACAGCGCCGTTATGCGTTGATCGTTGGCATTTTTAGTCCCGTTTCCTATGTGTTGGTACTGTATGCGATGCAAGTCGCACCTTTATCGCATGTGGCGCCCGCCCGCGAAGTGTCGATGTTGTTTGCTGCTCTGTTAGGCGGCCACCTACTGGGGGAAAAAGACAGAGGCCCGCGTATTTTGGGTGCGGCATTGATTGCAATGGGCGTGATGGCTTTGGGTTTGGGCTGACATGAACATCCCGTTATTACTAGGTTGTGATTTTTCGAGCAGCCCCAGCAAACGCAAAAATATCGTCTTGGCCTGGGGTGCATCCGACGGCCAGCGGGTGCAAGTGCAGCGTCTTGAACGTCTCGCGAGCCTGACTGATTTTTTAACGGCCTTGCAAGAGGAAGCTGCGTGGATAGGCGGTTTTGATTTGCCGTTTGGGTTGCCGCGTGAACTGGTCGAAACGCTGGGTTGGCCCACCGACTGGGCCGCCTGTATGGACCACTACGCGTCGCTTTCTCGCGCTGACATTCGCGCCCAGTTTGCTGCCTTTTGTAACGCCCGCCCGGTGGGCTCCAAGTTTGCCCATCGCGTAACCGATGGGCCCGCAGGCTCAAGTTCGTCTATGAAATGGGTCAACCCACCGGTCGCGTACATGCTGCATGCCGGTGTGCCCCTCCTGCGACAAGCCGGCGCATATTTTCCGGGCTTGCAGTCGCCTCAACCGAATGCAACTCGAATTGCCTTAGAGGCCTATCCGGGAATGTTGGCGCGAAAGGTCTTGGGCGCTCGCAGTTACAAAAACGACGACAAGGCTAAGCAAACGCCCGAGCGGTTGATTGCACGCAAAGACTTGGTGAACGCCTTGGAGCTGGGGCAGTGTGGACTGAGTCTGCGTTTAAAACTCAGCCACGCCCAGCGCGACGCTTTGTTTGAAGACGCCTCGGGCGACGCGCTAGACGCGGTGCTCTGCCTCATGCAAGCGGCCTGGGCTCAAAAGCAAGGACCGGCTTTGTACGGATGTCCGCCAGCCATCGATTCGCTTGAAGGCTGGATTATTGGCGCATAGGGGAAAATCGCACACCGTTCTGGGTGTATAACCACCTTAACCCCTCATTAACAAGCGCAAGGGGAGCGCAAAAAACAAGGAAAAAACATGGGTGCGCAGTGGAAAGCAAAAGGCAAAGAATTAGCCGCCAACGCCAAAGGCCGGGCCTTTGGAAAATTAGCCAAAGACATCATGATCGCGGCCCGCAATGGTGCAGACCCGGCATCGAACGCGCGGCTGCGTTTGGTGGTGGAGCAGGCCAGAAAAATCTCCATGCCCAAAGACACCTTAGACCGTGCCATCAAAAAGGGGGCGGGGTTGACCGGAGAATCGGTCAGTTTTGAACACGTGATTTACGAGGGTTTTGCACCCCACCAGGTTCCGGTGATGGTGGAGTGTCTGACCGACAACGTCAACCGCACGGCGCCTGAGATGCGGGTGTTGTTTCGCAAAGGACAACTCGGAACTTCGGGCTCTGTGGCCTGGGACTTTGACCACGTGGGCATGATCGAAGCCGAGCCTGCGGACAAAGGCATTGACCCGGAGCTTGCAGCCATCGAAGCCGGCGCCCAAGACTTTGAGCCCGCAGAAGAAGGCGCGACGTTGTTTCTGACCGACCCCGCAGACTTGGATTTGGTCAGCCGCGCTTTGCCTGCGCATGGGTTTACGGTGCTATCTGCCAAGTTGGGCTACAAGCCTAAAAACCCGGTGGACCCTGCCAACCTCAGCGCTGAACACTTAGAGGAGGTAGAAGCCTTTCTCGCAGCGATCGACGCCAATGACGATGTGCAGAATGTGTTTGTGGGGCTGGCGGGTTAGCGGGTTATTGAATTAGTGATTTAGTGAGTACTGCACACTAAGCAAGCCGCTTTGCGCGGCATGCGCACTTGGGTCCATTCCATGCTGCGGCCGTCGAGCATTAAAAGTCGACCGGTAAGCGCTTGGCCTATGGAGGCGAGGATTTTCAAAGCCTCAGCCGCTTGCATGGCGCCTATGATTCCTACCAAAGGCGCGAAAACACCCATCGTTGCGCAGCGGGTTTCTTCGGGCGTGTGATCAGGCGGGAAAACGCAGGCATAGCAGGGTGAAGAAGGATCGCGCGGGTCGTACACCGTGATCTGGCCGTCCATCTGAATTGCCGCGCCCGAGACCAAGGGTTTGCGGTGTTTAACGCACGCCGCGTTGACCGCTTGGCGGGTTGCGAAATTGTCGCAACAGTCTAAAACCACATCGGCCTGCGCCACCAAGGTGTCAAGTAAAGCAGCGTCAGCGCGGACCGCAAGCGCGTTGACTTGCACATGCGGGTTCAGGGCTAACAAGGTTTCTTTGGCAGACGCGACTTTGGGTTGGCCTACGTTGGCAGTGGTGTGGGCAATTTGGCGCTGCAAGTTGGTGAGCTCAACGCTGTCGTCGTCAACCAAAGTGATTTGGCCGATTCCAGCACAGGCCAGGTACATCGCTGCGGGTGAACCCAAACCGCCGGCACCAATGATGAGCGCATGGCCTTGCAGAATTCGGGTTTGGCCTTCAAAGCCAATATCTTCCAACAAGATATGGCGGGAATAGCGCAGCAGTTCCTCGTCTTGCATGCTGCGCTCGGTCATCCCCTTCTCACTCTTCCTTGATTTCGGGTTTACGTTCTACCAAGGTTTTACTGACCACCACGGATTGGCCTTTGAGTTGCCGGATCGCTTGCATCAACTGGAAATCTTTGTCGGAGCCAAACTCCGGCGCTCTGCGCTCGGCCACAGGTTTGCGTGATTCTTCTTCGAGTCGTTTCAGGGCTTCTTCTCGGGCTTTTTCACGAACGTCGTCTTTTTTCTCTTCGCCTTGGCCGCTGCCTAAATGTTTTTCAAGGTCGGCTTCACGGGTGCGCAGTGCCGCAAAAGGGCTGCCTTCTGCGGTTTCATCGACCATCACATCGGGCACGATACCTTTGGCTTGGATCGACTTTCCACTGGGGGTGTAATAGCGCGAGGTTGTAATTTTTAAACCGGTATCTGGGCCCAAGGGTCGGAAGGTTTGAACCGAGCCTTTGCCAAAAGTTTGGCTGCCCATGATGGTGGCGCGTTTATGGTCTTGCAAAGCGCCAGCCACAATTTCGCTGGCCGAAGCGGAGCCTTCGTTAACCAACACAACGACCGGTACTTTTTTCAACCCAAATGGCAAAGACTTCAAGGGATCTGCGCCAGCGCGGCCTTGGTAGTCTTGGGGCAGCGCCTTGAGAACTTGTTTGCTATCGGCTGTTTGTCCGTTGGTAGAAACCACGGTCACGTTCTCAGGCAAAAAGGCGGCAGAAATAGCCACGGCCGCATTCAAAAGACCGCCTGGATCATTGCGCAGGTCTAGAACGATGCCTTTGATTTTTGGGTCTTGTTTGTAAATTTCATTGACCTTCTTGACGAAGTCATCCACCGTGCGCTCTTGGAACTGGCTTACCCGTACCCAGCCGTAACCAGGTTCCACCAACTTACCCCGAACCGAGAGTTGCTTAATTTCTTCGCGGATGATGGTGACCGGAAAAGTGCGGCCCTCTTCTTTGCGAAAGATGGTTAATAAAACCTTGGTGCCGGGTTCTCCGCGCATGCGTTTGACCGCTTCGTTCAGGGTTAAGCCCTTGACCGCGGTGTCGTCAATTTTGGTGATCAAGTCATTGGTCTTTAAACCCGCGCGAAACGCGGGCGAGCCTTCAATGGGTGACATAACCTTGACCAGACCGTCTTCTTGGGTAATTTCAATGCCCACGCCCACAAATTTTCCGGAAGTGCCTTCGCGAAATTCTTTAAACGCTTTTTTGTCAAAGTAAGCGGAATGCGGATCCAAGCTGGAGACCATGCCGGAGATCGCGTCGGTGATGAGTTTTTTATCATCGACCGGTTCTACGTAATCGCTTTTGATGAGGCCAAAAACAGCCGAGAGTTGCTGCAGCTCTTCAAGCGGCAACGGCGCCATCGCACTGCGGGCACCGGTTTGAAGCGATACGGTGGTGAGTGCTCCGGCCACAATGCCCAAAGCAACCCAACCTGCGATCTTAAGTTTTTGACTCATAAATATGTCCGTGTTGCCTTGTCGTGTCTAGTTGTTTATTTAAGCTTTTCCCTGAGAGGCAACCGCAGCGGCAGCCTTGGCTGCGGCTTCTGCGTCCCCTAGATAGTAGTGCTTTATTGGCTTGAGTTCTGTATCGAGCTCGTATACCAGTGGAATGCCGTTGGGAATGTTGACGCTAACAATGGCGTCGTCCGAGATGCCGTCTAAGTATTTCACCAAAGCGCGGATGGAATTTCCATGCGCTGCGATGACGATACGTTTACCCGCCAAAAGGCCCGGCGCGATCGATTCGTTCCAAAACGGCATGACCCGCTCAACGGTGTCTTTCAGGCATTCAGTCAAAGGAATTTGTTCTGGCTTAAGTTTGGCGTAGCGTGAGTCGCTGCGCTCGCTGCGGGGGTCTTGGGGCGTGAGCGCGGGCGGCGGGGTGTCGTAACTGCGCCGCCAGACCAAAACCTGTTCTTCGCCATATTGTTTGGCCATGTCGGCTTTGTTGAGGCCTTGCAGGGCGCCGTAATGGCGTTCGTTCAACCGCCAAGCGTGGACAACGGGAAGCCATGTGCGGTCCATCTCATCGAGGCAATGCCACAGCGTGCGGGTTGCCCGCTTGAGCATGCTGGTGTAAGCGACATCAAAGTCATAACCCTCAGCTTTCAGAAGTCGCCCGGCATTTTTGGCTTGCTCCACCCCGGTGGGTGTCAGGTCCACATCGGTCCAGCCGGTAAAGCGATTTTCTAAATTCCAGGTGGATTCGCCGTGGCGAATCAATACAAGTTTGTACATAGTGGGTGAATCAAGGGCCAAACCAAGGGGCAAGAGACAGGGGTAAAAGCAGTAGCACGGTACAGCATTCTAAAATGCATGTTCTAGACCTCTAGCAACTATCAAGGAACAAAGTGAAATTTATTATCGATAACTGGATGCTGATCAGCCTGGCCGTGTTTTCTGGAGCGCTGCTTTTGGCCCCCGTCATCCAAGGCGCTGCCAGCCAAGGCCTGAGCGCGGCAGAAGCCGTGCAGTTGATGAACCGTGAAAAAGCCGTCGTCATTGACGTTTGCGAACCCGCAGAATTTGCTCTTGGCCATATTGTGGGCTCTAAAAATATTCCGCTTGGGCAGCTGGAGGCAAAGCTCGCTGGCGCTGTTAAAAACAAAAGCCTGCCTTTGATTTTGGTGTGTCAGTCTGGGATTCGTTCGTCCCGGGCGGTTGCTACGGCCCAAAAACTCGGTTTCGAGAAAGCCCATTCCTTGGGTGGCGGCCTAACGGCGTGGAAAACTGCCAATATGCCGGTTGAAAAAGCCTAATTTTTTTCAATATTTCAGACTTCACACACTACTTTATAAATCGTATGCAAATCGTCAAGATGTACACCACCGCCGTGTGTCCTTACTGCGTTCAAGCCAAGCGCATCCTTAAATCCAAGGGCGTAGAGCATATTGAAGAAATCCGCATTGATGCCAACCCCGACCAGCGCACGCACATGATGGAAATCACTGGGCGGCGTACCGTTCCTCAAATTTTTATTGGAAGTACGCATGTCGGCGGGTGCGATGATTTGATGGACTTGGACAGCCGCGGTGGTTTGGTGCCCTTGTTGGCGCAGGCCTGAGCGTCATTATTTCGGCGTCTGGCCCTGACATAATCCCCTAGTCGAGCCCACCCCTTGTGACCGGGTGGGCTTTGTTTTACCTTGAAAGAAATTGCTATGGCTGACCAAGAACCTGTATTCCAAATTCAACGCGTTTACCTCAAAGAAGCCTCGCTTGAGCAACCGAACTCTCCCGCCATCTTGCTCGAGCAAGAGCAACCATCGGTCGATATTCAGCTTGGCGTAGAGGCTAATCCTGTGGCAGAAGGCATTTACGAGGTGTGTGTCACAGCCACCGTTCAAACCAAAATTCAAGACCGAACCGTGTTTTTGGTAGAAGCCAAGCAAGCCGGTATTTTTGAAATTCGCAACCTTCCTCCCGAGCAATTGGGCCAAATCATGGGAATTGCGTGCCCGCAAATCGTTTACCCCTACTTGCGTGGCAACGTTGCTGATTTAATTCAACGCGGCGGCTTTCCTCCAGTGCACTTGTCGGAAATTAATTTCCAAGCGATGTACGAGCAGCAGCAAAACCCCGCAGGTGCGGATGCTGCGCCCAGCAGCTTGCAATAATCCAACTTTGCGCTGGCGCTAAGCCACCATGAAAATTCTGATTCTTGGTGCTGGGGCATGGGGGAGTGCACTGGCAGTCAGTGCCTGTGCTCATCCCAAGGCGCACCACGTCACGCTCTGGGCCCGTGAAAGCGCCCAGGCCGCTGCGATGCAAAACCAGCGTGAGAACCAACGCTATTTGCCTGGACTCGTTTTACCGAGCCATTTGAACATTCTCAATTCTTCATGGGCTGAACTGGAGCCGCTGTGCGCTGCGCAAGACTTGGTGGTGGTAGCCACTCCCATGGCTGGATTGCGCTTTGCGTTGGCCCAACTTCACAATCTCCAGGTCCCAGTGGCTTGGTTGTGCAAAGGCTTTGAAACTCCGCAGGCAGAAAATTCCTGGGGTTTGATGGGCCATGAGGTGCAAGCCAGGGTTGCGCCGGCTTTGCACGCAGGCGTTCTGACTGGCCCAAGTTTTGCGCAAGAAGTTGCCAAAGGGCAACCCACAGCCATGGTCGCGGCAAGTGCCCATGACGCAGTTCGTCAGTCTTTGGTGTCTGCCTTTCATAGCCAGTCGCTGCGGGTCTATGCCAGTGACGACGTGGTGGGAGTGGAGGTTGGTGGTGCGGTTAAAAACGTCTTGGCGATTGCCACCGGTTTATGCGATGGATTGCAGCTGGGGCTGAATGCCCGCGCCGCGCTCATTACACGGGGACTGGCCGAGATGACGCGGTTGGGGTTGGCATTGGGCGCCAAGCCAGAAACCTTTATGGGCCTGAGTGGTTTGGGTGATTTGGTATTAACTGCAACCGGTGATTTGTCCCGCAACCGACGCATTGGCTTGGCCCTTGCGCAAGGGCAAACGCTAGACCAAGCGGTGCAAGCTTTAGGCCACGTAGCAGAAGGGGTCTACAGCGCTCGCACAGTTGTTCAACGGGCCCAAGGGCTGGGGGTAGACATGCCGATTGCCCAAAGCGTGGTGGATCTGCTCAACGGCAAGTTACAACCTGCGCAGGCGGTTGCTGCTCTGATGGGGCGGGGGCCTACCCAGGAACTTTAGTATCTTGAACCTTGGCGGCAATGTAGGCCATAGCCTCTTCCACTTGGTCCACCAAAATCAAACACAGCTCGCCCGGTTGCAGCGCATCCATGGCCGTATCGATGGCTAAAAACTCCCCATAAATCTCAGACCGCTGTTTGGCTTTTTTGGCATTGGCCAAGCCTTCACGCAACAGCGCCATCACTTCTCCATCAGACCGCCCACGCTGGCATTGGTCTTCGTACATCACCACTTCTTCAAAGGCGTCGCCCAAAATTTCGGTGATTTGGCGAATGTCTTGATCACGTCGATCGCCAGGCCCGCTGATCACCACGCTGCGCCGGGTTGCCGGCATGGCTTGCACCGCCTGAACCAAAGCAATCATGGCGTCGGGGTTGTGGCCGTAATCGGCAATCACAGTTGCGCCGTGGTAGTTAAACAAGTTAAAGCGACCTTGGGCGTTGTTGTTGTCGTTGGAGAAGTTAGCTAATCCGCCGCGAATCGTGTCCCAATCCATTCCCAAGGCCCACACTGCAGCCACGCTGGCCATGGTGTTTTCCACTTGAAATCCGATGCTGCCATCTAAAGTCAAAGGAATATCTTTCAGCGCGATTGTGTTTTTCACGCTCCCTTTGGCTGCCACTAAATTTCCGTTTTCGATATACACCACCGCGTGGCCTTGTGCGCGGTGGGTCGCCATGACAGGATTGAATTTGTCGAGCGCAAAAAACGTCACCGACCCTTTGCATTTTGCGGCCATGCTGGCAACGATCGGGTCAGCTGCGTTCAAAACGGCTGTTCCTTTAGCGCTGACATTTTGGACAATCACGCGCTTGAGTACAGCAAGCTCATCGACCGTGGTGATGTAGTTCAGCCCGAGGTGGTCCCCGCTGCCCACATTGGTGACCACTGCCACATCGCAACAATCAAACGCCAAGCCTTCACGTAACACCCCGCCGCGAGCGGTTTCAAGCACCGCAGCATCTACGTCAGGGTGGTGCAACACATTTTTCGCGCTCTTGGGGCCACTGCAGTCACCCGTATCAATGCACTCGCCACCCACGTACACACCGTCGGTATTGGTCATGCCAACGCACAAGCCTTGGTGTGTTAATAAGTGAGAGATTAAACGTACTGTGGTGGTTTTACCGTTGGTTCCAGTCACCGCAACAATCGGAATGCGTCCGTCTTGGCCATTCTTAAACAACATAGACACAATGGCTTCGCCCACCGCGCGGCCCTTGCCAAAGGACGGGCTCAGGTGCATCCGAAGTCCGGGGGCCGCATTAACCTCCACCACGCCGCCGCCTTGCTCTTCGATCGGACGCAAGATGCTGTCGCAAACCATATCAACCCCGCAAATATGTAAGCCCACCATATGCGCAGCGGCCACCGCGCGGGCGGCCACATCGGGGTGCACGTCATCGGTCACATCGGTGGCAGAGCCTCCGGTGGATAAATTGGCGTTGTTGCGTAAATTGACCCGCTCGCCTTTGGCAGGAATCGATTCGGCGGTAAAGCCTTGTCCGGCTAAGCAAGCGTGGGCAATTTCATCAAAGCGAATTTTGGTAAGCGAGGTCGAATGGCCTTCACCGCGTTTGGGGTCTAGGTTGACTTGTTCAACCAGTTGCGCCACGGTATGAACGCCGTCTCCCAACACCTTAGGCGGATCACGCCGCGCGGCTGCGACCAATTTATCGCCCACCACGAGCAAACGAAAATCATTTCCCGGCATATAACGCTCAACCAAAATGCGATCACGAAACTCGATAGCGACGGCGTAGGCCGCCCGCAACTGGGCTTCATTGCCAATGTTGACGGTCACGCCTTTGCCTTGGTTGCCATCCAGCGGTTTCACCACCACCGGCCAGCCAATCTCTAGTGCGGCTTTCAAAGCGTCATCGGCATCACTGACGGCACGTCCCATCGGCACGGGAACACCGGCGGCGTTGAGCAGTTTTTTGGTTAGCTCTTTGTCTTGCCCAATGGCCTCGGCAATGGCACTGGTAGCGTCTATCTCGGCGGCTTGAATACGCCGCTGTTTGCTGCCCCAGCCAAATCGCACCATCGAGCCTTCGGTCATCCGGCTGAAGGGAATATTGCGTGCGACTGCGGCATTCACGACGGAGCCAGTGCTTGGCCCGAGCCGAACGTCTTCATCGAGTTCGCTCAATTGCGCAAGGGCCGCAGGCACATCAAACGGTGTATCGTTGAGCGCTGCCAAACACAAGTCTTGCGCTAGCGTAAAGGCAAGCCTACCAACGGCTTCTTCGCTGTACTCGACTACCACTTGGTACACCCCAGCGTCAAAGGTTGGTTTGGTGCAACTAAACGTCACCGGGCAGCCAGCCTGCGCTTGCAAACCCAAAGCCGCCAGCTCTAATACGCTCGCCAATGGAATCGAGTCATCGTGACCAATCGGCTGAAACGGGCTAATCTCTGGAAAGCGGGCACGCAAGCGCGTCTCGAAACCGGCCAATTTACCAATCGCGCACTCCAAGGGTTCGCACGAGACGATCGCCTGAATCGCGGTGTGGTGGCTCCACAAATTGGGCCCGCGCAAGGCTCTGGTTTGGGTGACTTCCATAGTTAATAAGGCGTTTTTTGGGGGTTGGATTCAAAAGTGCGAAGCCCCGCAGCGATCAGCTCGGCAGGGATATCTAGCGCCCAAGCCGCACCCACGGCCGCCATCACCATCTCGGGCTGGGCGGCTTTGCTGGGTTTAAGGCTGGTGAGTGAAAGCAAGGTAAATTCTTGTAAACCTTGGGCCAAAATAATGGCACCGTTTTTAACAAACACGGCGCGCTCACCTGCTTGGCGGTGGGCTACCAAAGTCGGGTGGGTTTCGGATAAGGCATAAAAAATCACTTTGCCATCGCACAAATCAGCCAGCTCCAAAGTTTGGGAATCTTGTGCGTTCAAGACGGCCGTGCCAGTCGGCAAGATCACGTCCACTTGGGTTCGGGCGACTTTATACGTTTGTTCTGCGTTAAGAATATCGAAGGCTTGCAAGCTCTCGTGCCAAGTGACATCGGTCACCACCCCCACATCGCACTTGTCATAAGCAAGGCCTTCGCCCAGAACAGTCGTGCTTGGGTTTTCAAACACAGCCGCTTGTACGGATCGGTTCATCAAAATACGCTGTCCGGCTTCCCAATGGGTGCTGTCGCGATCGTCAACGCGTCGGCTGTCAAGGTACAAGCCCTCGCTACACGCTAAGCCGACATGGTTGCCACTGATGTGCACCAACCAAGCCACCAAGCGAGAAATACGACCCGTGTTGCGCGTTCCTGTGACGCCGATGATGGGGATACGCCCTGTAGTTTGGGGTTCAAATAAATGCGCCATGATGGCTTTGCCTACCGGTTGGCCGTTGCCGTTCGATGGCTTGATGTGCGATAGCAAGCCGGGGCTGGCGTTGACTTCAATCACCGCGCCTTGCTGGGCTTTGAGCGGTTTAGCGCAGTCTTCTAAGACCATGTCGACCCCGGCAATATCCAGGCCGACAACGCGGGCTGCCAAAGCGGCGGCCGCAGCAATGCTGGGGTGCAGTTGGTCAGTGACGTCTAAGGCGACATTACCGTTGCGCTGAATCAATACTTTTTGGTCTTTGGCAGGAATACTTTCAGGCGTGAGGCCGACCCGCTCGAGCTCGAGCAAAACTTCAGCGCTGTTACTAGGCAGTATTTGGTTCAAAGGAGAATCTTCGCCCCGACCCCGGCGCGGGTCGCAGTTGATTTGTTGGTCTGCCAGGACGTCAATATTGCAGATGCCGTCTCCAATCACATGCAAGCTGTCGCCTTTGGCAGCGGCAATGACCCGTTTACCTACGACCAAAAGGCGGTGCTCATCACCCGCAATAAATTTCTCAACAATGACGCTGCCCCCGCCCTTGCGGTGAGCTAACTCGTAAGCCGCTTTGACTTCGCCCTCTTGATGCAAGTCCAACGACACCCCGCGTCCGTGGTTTCCGTCATAGGGTTTGAGCGCCACTGGAAAGCCTACGCTTTGTGCTGCCTCCCAAGCGGCTTGCGCGCTTTTGACCAACTCACCTTCCGGCACCGGTACCCCGCAGGCCTTGAGCAAGGATTTCGTGAGGTCTTTGTCGCTGGCAATTTCTTCCGCAATCGCGCTGGTTTGGTCCGTCTCAGCGGTCCAAATTCGGCGTTGGGCGCTGCCATAACCGAGCTGTACTAAGTTACCTTCTGTCAGGCGAATATGGGGAATCTGGCGGTCCGTGGCGGCGTCCACTATGTGCGCGGTGCTGGGGCCCAGGCACAAAGAATCCACCATGTCAGCTAAATGTTCTTGGGCGGCTTTTAAATCAAAAAGCGTGTCGTTGATCGCAGCGACCAGTAAATCGCGACCCGCTTGCAGCGCTGCTCGCCCGACTTGCTCTTGGCGGGTGCGAAAGGCCACTTTGTAAACACCGCGTTGCGAGGTTTGGCGGGCTTTACCGAAACTGGTTTGCATGCCCGCTAAATTTTGAAGCTCTAAGCAAACGTGCTCCAAAATATGGGCCGCCCATGTGCCTTCGCGCAAACGCTCTAAAAAACCACCGCGAACGCCCGGACTGCATTTGTGCTCGATCAGCCCTGGCAGCCACGTGGTGAGGCGGTCGTAAAAACCAGTCAGGGTGTTGGAAGGGAAATCTTCTAAAGTGCCAATATCAACCCAAGCCTCAATAACCGGGCGGTAAGTCCAAATATTGGGTCCGCGCAGGTAAGTGACCCGCAAAATAGCAATGTTTTTCTGGCTCGTCATGAAGAGAGATGGACTCGGCAGTCCACCAGGGTTGGTCTTGGTGCGTTGTGTATTCTCGCTCATGCGCAGGTTGTCCCCTAAGAGGGCGCCTGAATCAGGCATAGTAGCGGCTGCAAGATTGGCGTTGGCCTGACAATTCAAGGTGCGTCTTTCAGCTGCGTTTAAAAAAAATGACGGATATCCATGACCATTGAAGTCCCTGTTGCCCAGCCTTTTTCTGGAGATTTGCCCCCGCATTGGCAAACCCAGGCACAGTCGCAACTCCAAGCCCATGAAAACGTGTGGGCATCCTTGGAGGTTGACTTGGACACGCGTTTGCACTTTATCAAAGGCTTGGTCTTAGCAACTAATCAACGTTTGTTGAGTTACTCGCCCGGCGATTCGCATTGGCGCAGTTGGGAATACCGCAGCGGCTTGGTCTTGCAGCACCATGACCACGCGGGCGTGGGACATTTGGAATTGCTCGATGACAGCGGCCTGCTTTGCAGTTGGCGCTTTACCTTGGGCCAAAATTTACACGCCCTGCGCTTGGTGGACCAATTTCTTGCACACAACGAAAGCGCCCAAAGCGGCCAAGCCTTGGCTGCCGTCTTGAAATCGGTGTGCCCGAGTTGCAAAGCCCCCTTAGAAGCCGACGCAGAAGAGTGCCCTGTGTGTACCAAAGTCATTCACACTCCACCGTCTACTTGGACACTGTTGCGCCTGTGGCGCTTTGCCAAACCCTACCGTGGCCAGCTATTGGCTGGCTGCGTCCTGATGCTACTGGGAACCGCTGCCAGCCAAGTGCCGCCTTACTTGACGATTCCGTTGGTCGATGAAGTACTGATCCCCTTTCAAAATGGCCAGCATATTGAGCCCACCACCATCGCGTGGTACCTTTCTGGGCTTTTAGGCTCTGGACTTTTGGCTTGGGTGTTAAGTTGGGCCAAAACCTACATCTTGGCCTTGGCGTCTGAGCGCATAGCCGCAGATTTACGCACCACCACTTACGAGCATTTGCTGCGCTTGTCGCTCGAATATTTTGGCGGCAAGCGCACCGGCGATTTGCTGTCTCGGGTGGGCAGCGAAAGCGATCGCATTGCGGTGTATTTGTCCCTACACCTTACCGATTTCGCCAGCGACGTCGTCATGATTGTCATGACGGCAGTGATACTTTTTTCGATGAATCCCTGGCTGGCTTTAATTACGTTGGTACCGCTGCCTTTTATCGGTTGGATGATTCACTTTGTGCGTTACCGCTTGCAAACGGGCTTTGAAAAAATTGACCGCGTGTGGGGTGAAGTCACCAACGTCTTGGCCGACACGATTCCTGGTATCCGTGTCGTTAAAGCTTTTGCCCAAGAACAGCGCGAGGCTAAACGATTTCGCGACGCCAACCAACATAATTTGGTTGTCAATGACCGGATCAATAAAATCTGGTCGCTTTTTTCCCCCAGCGTTTCTTTACTGACTGAAATTGGCCTGTTGGTGGTTTGGGGTTTTGGTATTTGGCAAGTGGCCAACGGACAAATCACAGTCGGTATGTTGCTCGCCGCGATTGCCTACATCGGGCGGTTTTACGGCCGGCTTGATTCAATGAGTCGAATTGTCTCGATGACTCAAAAATCCGCCTCGGCAGCTAAGCGTATTTTTGATATCTTGGACCATGTCTCCAGCGTTCCCGAGCCTGCCCAACCCGTGCCCATGGGTAAAGTCCAAGGACGCATTGAGATTCGCGATGTCGGCTTTCGTTACGGCAATCGTGAAGTCAATCGCGGCATTAACCTGAACATCGCTCCTGGAGAAATGATTGGTTTGGTCGGCCACAGCGGCTCCGGAAAAAGCACCTTGGTGAATTTAATTTGCCGCTTTTACGATGTGTCAGAAGGCTCTATCCGGGTCGATGGTGTCGACATTCGTTCTTACGCGATTTCAGACTACCGGCAAAACATTGGCTTGGTATTGCAAGAGCCCTTTTTGTTTTTTGGAACGATTGCCGACAATATCGCCTACGGCAAATCCCACGCCAGCCGTGCGGAGATCATGGCCGCCGCGCGAGCCGCCCATGCCCATGAATTTATTTTGCGACTTCCCCAGGGCTATGACTCCATGGTCGGTGAGCGCGGTCAGGGTTTATCTGGCGGCGAGCGCCAGCGTATCTCCATTGCCCGTGCTTTGCTGATTGATCCGCGTATTTTGATATTGGATGAAGCAACGTCATCGGTTGATTCAGAAACTGAAAAAGAAATTCAAAAAGCACTAGAGAACCTGGTTCAAGGCCGTACCACCATCGCCATCGCCCACCGCCTCTCGACATTGCACCGGGCCGACCGTTTGGTGGTGTTAGACCGCGGACGGGTGGTAGAGGAGGGCTCGCATGACGACTTGATGGCCGCAGAAGGCGCTTACTTCAAGCTCTACCAAGCCCAAGCCCGTAATGCAGAACAAGGTATCGACGATGTGACAAGGAGCGACGCATGAACTTCACATTGGAGCGTAACGCGTTTGGTAAACTGATTTTGAGTAACGCCCAAGGCGAACGTTTTGAAGGCGTCATACCGGTTCGCACTTTTCCCATCCAAGCCCCGGAAGAAGGCATTTCCTTGGTCAGTTTGGACGGCCACGAAGTCGGATGGCTAGACCACCTTAGCGACGCAACGCAAGAGGCGCAGCAACTGATTCGTGCAGCTTTAGCGCAGCGGGAATTTATGCCGGTGATAGAGAAAATCGTCTACGTGAGCAGTTTTTCAACGCCGAGTACCTGGTCAGTACAAACCGACCGTGGCGTGACGGAGTTCGTATTACGCGGCGATGAAGATATTCGCCGCGTGGGTATCGATCACAGCCTATTGATCGCCGATACCCATGGCATTCAGTATTTAATTCGCGATCAGTTCGCGTTGGATGCGGCGAGCAAGAAGATATTGGATCGGTTTTTGTAAGCTGATCGATTCTTTATAGATTACGGGCAGCATGATGCAGTCTCAAAATTTCAACATCATCGCCGCGCTCAAGGGATATGGCGATGAAATCTTTAAACTCACTAACACCTCATACCACTGACATGGGCTATGTGACAAAAAAGTTCAAACGCCGTATTCAGCATTTCGCGACATGCCTGAAATGGGTGAATTCAGGATTTTTTGGTGAGTGCATCCTTAATCGTCTGATTCAAATACGCGATCTAAGTTGTTTGAAGGCAGCTTGGTAAACCTTTGTATCCACTCCCCAATCGACGCATGCAAGCTCACAGTAGTAATGCCCAGCAACACCACCACAGCGCCTAAGATGAACTGAGCCTCTAGCGGTTCGCCGAGCATGACGGCGCCAAGAACCACGCCAATGATCGGAGTCAGAAAGGTCAATACGCCCAAGCGCGATGCGAGGTAGTGGCGCAGCAGCCAAAACCACACCAACAAGCTCACAAAAGACATGATGAAGGTTTGGTAGGCTAAGCTAAGCCATACCAGCGGCGTGGGCTCAAAGTGGGTTTGGCCTGTGAGAACGGCGATAGGCAGCAGAAAGAAAAATGCGCCGCAGAGTTGGTAAAGAATCGTTTGGTTGGGGGCGGTCACAGCGAGTTGTGTGGTGCGAATCGCCACGGTGGTAGCGCCCCAAGCGGCTCCGGCAAGCAAGGCCAAAAAATCACCCCACAAGGCGAGGACCACGGAGTTTTGCTTATCAGTTTTGATGTCAGACGCATCGCCCCCTAAAAACGCATAGGCTACTCCGCCAAAGGCCAATGCCACACCCAACCATTGGATGCGCGTGAGCCGCTCACTGGGGAGTTGGAGGTGCAAGCCAATCGCGGCAAAAACTGGTGAGGTATAGAGAAAAACCAAGGTGTGTCCGGCGCTGGTAAAGCGCAACGCTTGGGCAACCAGCAAGTATTCCAAGGCGAACAAGGCAGCTATGACTGCGCCAGCTTTCCACGCCAGCCAATCAAAGCGTTCTTTGCGCCACACCATCAGCCCCGCAACCAAGACCAAAGCCACGCCCGAGCGCAAGGCGATTTGAAGCATGGGAGCCATCTGGTCGCCGACGGCTTTGATGGCAATTTGCTGCAAGCTCCAAATGACACAGAGCATCAGCATGAGCGCGCCAGCAAGCCCGTCTAGGTTTTTTCTTTCATTCAAAACGCTAGACTTCCAGGTTGTCAATCAAGCGAGTGGTGCCCAACCGTGCGGCAGCCAATACCACCAACGCATCACCGGCTTGGGGTTCTTGTAAATCGCTTTGGCGTCTTGCGACGACGTAATCTGGAAGCCAGCCTTGGCGGCGCAGGCTCTGCATGGCGGCTTCTTGAAGGCTTGCGAAATCTGTGCTGCCGCTGCGTACGGCCTGGGCCAAGGTGGCCAGCGCGGCGTGCAGTTGGGGGGCTTGCTCGCGCTCTGCAGGGCTTAAATAACTGTTGCGCGAGGAAAGCGCCAAACCTTCGGGGCTGCGCAAGGTTTCTCCGCCCAATACATTCACCGGCAAATTAAATTGCCGCACCATTTGGCGAATCACCTTGAGCTGTTGGTAGTCTTTTTTTCCGAAAACGGCGCTGCGGGCATGGGTACAAGACAGCAACTTCAACACCACCGTGCAAACGCCTTTGAAAAATCCCGGGCGAAATTCGCCTTCGAGAATATTAGCGAGTTGGTCCGGGGGCGTGACCGTAAAACCTTGGGTTTGGGGGAAAAGCTCTGTTTCTGAAGGCGCAAAAACAAGGTCACAACCAGCAGCATGGAGTTTGTCGCAGTCGGCCGCTAAGGTGCGAGGGTAGGTGTCAAAATCGTCCTTGGGCCCAAACTGCAATCGGTTGACAAAAATGGTGGCAACCGTGATGTCGCCCAGGGGTTTGGCTAGTTGCACCAATGCCAAATGGCCTTCGTGCAAATTGCCCATCGTAGGAACCACGGCGGGGTGGTGATAAGGGGCGAGTGCGCTTTGGAGATCGGCGAGGGTGTGAACGAGTTGCATGAAGAGCGAAGAATTACCAAGCGTGTGTGGCGTCCACTGGGAAGCTGCCGTTTTTGACCGCAGCCACATAAGCCTCCATCGCACCACGTATGGAGTGAGAGTCGTCCATAAAGTTGCGAACAAATTTGGGCATCTTGCCTAAATTCACACCCAAAAGATCATGCAATACCAAGACCTGACCGGCGGTACCGTTGCCTGCGCCGATGCCAATGGTGGGGCAATGCGTGAGTTCTTGGGTGAGTTCGCGCGAAAGCTCCGCGGGAACCATTTCAAGCACCAGCATGGATGCGCCTGCGTCTTGAAGTTCGTGGGCTTGTTTTTTAAGGAGTTCGGCGCTGGCTCCGGATTTACCTTGAACGCGGTAGCCGCCCAAGGCGTGAACGGTTTGCGGCGTGAGCCCCAGATGGGCGCACACCGGAATTCCCCTCTCCACCAAAAAACGCACTGTCTCGGTGGTCCAGCCGCCGCCTTCAAGCTTGATCATATGGGCGCCCGCTTGGGTAAGCACCGAGGCGCTTCGCAGGGCTTGCTCTTTAGATTCTTGGTAGGTTCCAAAAGGCAAATCAGCAATCACCCAGGCGGTTCCTTGGGCCCGGTGAATTCCTCGCGCAACGCTTCGGGTGTGGTAACGCATGTCATCGAGCGTGACGCCGACGGTGCTGTGCAAGCCTTGGCACACCATGCCCAAGGAGTCGCCAATCAAAATACATTCCACTCCAGCGGCGTCGGCTACGGCGGCAAAAGTCGCGTCGTAGGCAGTCATGACGGTTATTTTTTCACCACGGCTGTGCATTTCTAAAAGCCGGGGCAAGCTAATGGGTTTGCGGTTGGCCAGTGGAGACGCTGGTGGCAGCGTGCCGTAAGGCGTTCCTGCAAGTTGGGCGGCGGCAAGATCAGCGGGGCTAGGGTGAACAGTGGCCATGGTGAGACGCTTCTTTCCTAAAGGTGGCAGTTAGCTCGGAGCATAGGCCAAACGCACATAAATGGGGGCAAAAGCTTCGGCTTGGGTTATTTCAACCAGCGTTTCTTTGGCGAGTTCAAGCAAGGCGATAAAGGTCACGACCAAAACGGGAACGCCGCTGGCGGGGTCAAACAAATCTTCAAAACCGACAAAGCGTTGGCCTTGGAGTTTTTTCAGCACCATGCTCATGTGCTCGCGCACTGAGAGTTCTTCGCGGCTGATTTTGTGGTGTTGAATGAGTTTGGCGCGTTGCAAAATCCCAGCCCACGCCTCTTTAAGGTCAACCACCGCCACATCCGGAAAGCGCGGTTGCAGGCTTTGCTCAATAAAAACGGTGGCTTTAAGAAAGTCACGACCAAACTGCGGAATCGCGTTCAGCCGCGTGGACGCTAATTTCATTTGCTCGTATTCAAGCAAGCGGCGCACCAACTCGGCCCGGGGGTCTTCTACTTCTTCGCCATCTGCGCTCTTTTTAGGCGGCAACAACATGCGAGATTTAATCTCGATGAGCATGGCGGCCATGAGCAAATACTCGGCAGCTAACTCCAAATTGCGCTTGCGAATTTCATCCACATAGACCAAGTATTGCTTGGTAACGCTGAGCATCGGGATATCCAAAATATTGAAGTTTTGCTTTCGAATGAGGTAAAGCAAAAAATCCAGCGGGCCTTCAAAAGCCTCTAAAAAAACCTCCAGCGCGTCCGGCGGGATGTACAGATCGTTGGGCATGGCAAATAGCGGTTCGCCATACAAGCGCGCGACTGCCACGTGGTCCACCACAAGAGGCATGTCTTGCGACACAACGCTGTTTTCCACGGGAGCTTCAGTCCGAATGGGTTTGGTACACGTAAGGTTGCTGGGCCTCTGTGCCGCTCTTAAAGCCTTTTTGGGCTTGGGCGTCAATGGTTTTGTCCCACAAGAGCGCCCGCCCAGCCCGTTGTTCGGCTTCTAAGGACGGCTTGGCCGCCTTGAGTTGGTCGATAAAAAGGCTGGCTTCGGAATGATAATCAGGGCGGCGAAAGAGTGACATAGAGAATCCTTGTTGCGAATGATTTTACTGGCTGGGCCCAAGGGTATCGAAAAAAGCACCAAAAACGCCAGCCCACTGCCGCTATGCTAGCGGCTCTATGACGCATTTTGATTTTTCTCCTAAAGCGATTAACGCCTTGGCGTACTCCGATGTGGCGCGTGCGCTGGCTGAAGACGTAGGCGGCGGTGACCTGACTGCGGCCTTGATTGACCCCAAGCGCCGCGCTCGCGCCCGCATTGTGGTGCGGGAGACGGCGGTTTTATGTGGCAGCGCTTGGGCGGCGGCTGCAGTCTCGGCCTTGGACTCGTCTGCGGCTTTGACTTGGCATGTCAAAGAGGGCGAGCGTACTGTGGCCGACCAAGTGGTTTTAGAAATTGAAGGCCAAGCCCAAGCCCTTTTGACTGCCGAACGAACGGCGCTCAACTTTTTACAACTTCTAAGCGCTGTGGCGACCCAAACCGACGTGTTTGTTCAAGCCGTTGCCAGCGTACCCGGCAGCCGGGCCGCCATTGTGGACACCCGCAAAACCATTCCAGGTTTGCGTCTAGCGCAAAAGTACGCCGTTCGCACAGGCGGCGGAACCAACCACCGCATTGGCTTGTACGACGCGGTCTTAATCAAAGAAAACCACATCGCCGCCGCGGGCGGAGTCAAAGCGGCGTTGATCCAAGCCCAAAAAGCCACGGCCGCCAAAGGGGCAACGTTTATTGAGATTGAAGTCGAGACCTTGGCGCAATTGGAAGAAGCTTTAATCGCCGGCGCTCGCATGGTCTTGCTCGACAATATGGATTTGGATACTTTGCGCCAAGCGGTCGAGTTGAATTCGGGACGCGCTGTTTTAGAAGTCTCAGGCGGTGTAAGTTTGAGCACGGTGCGCGAGATCGCAGCGGCTGGCGTGGATCGAATTTCGATTGGCGCACTGACCAAAGATGTCCGTGCGACTGATTTTTCTATGCGTTTTGAGGAACTCTGATGTCTCTGGATAGTCCCCAAGGTTCTGGCGTGATTGACGTTGAATACGAGCAACCCGCTTGTAGTACGCGCCACGCTTGGGCTCGCGTTCCGGTGGAGCCGAGCCCGACCGAACGCGAGGCTTTGAAAGAAAAAATCGCCCGTTTGCTGAAAGAAAAAAATGCGGTCATGGTGTCGCATTACTACGTTCACCCGGATTTGCAAGATTTAGCCGAGGCAACTGGCGGTTTGGTCAGTGATTCTTTAGAAATGGCCCGCTTTGGCCACGCCCATTCCGCCCAAACACTCGTGGTCTCTGGCGTGCGGTTTATGGGAGAAACCGC